>CBDUFM010000080.1:0-8480 GCA_965366325.1 uncultured bacterium | reverse complement strand
GAATCGCTTACCGTCATAAAGCTGAATAATTGTTTCCCAGTTTTGTTCTGCTACACCAGATCCATAATAAAATTTCTTGCGCTTTTCTCCATGTAAGCTTTTGAAGCGACCCTTGCCATCCTCAATTGCAAAGCGCCAATCCTTCAAATTTGGGCCCCAGGTCTTCCCCCAACCCGGTGCTCCATCAACGCCCTTCCATACACTGGCTGTATCCTGCTCGGCCGCAGACGGAATGGCAACTGGGTCGGGCCAGGTCCAAACTCCGTGACGCACCAGTCTATCTACATATTCAATGGGCGCATCTGAATTCACCACACTGCGCACAGCCGGACAAAGAATCATGACGGCCGCAAAACCACGAAAGACTCCACTAGTAACGCCCATATACGCAGTGCCTGGCTTGTTGGCTGGACCGTCAATATATCCGTATTGATCAGCAGTAGTTTTTTTGCCTCTATTTGGATCTGGCTTTCGTTTTCCAACATAATTGTCATAACAACGTGAAGTCAAAATATCTGACCAATAACGTTTATCCGTAGGCCCGATCTCCTCCTGTAAACGATTACCTGATTTATGTCCGTCCCCCCACAACAAGACACCGCTTTGTCCTCTGCGGATTTGTCGTAACTCTTGCGGCGTTGCATAAAGTGGACCGCTTCCAATAAAACTTAGCGGCGCGACAGCACGTAGCACATTGGCTTTGCTAGGGTCTTTCAACAAAGCAGCAGCTAAAACCGGGGGCAGAAAAGAGCCCATAGACTGACCCGCACCACTAGACCATATCTTCGGCGCCGTGTCGCCAATATGATAGCGACCGTGATACAAGTCCAATCCATAAGCAAGCATCGCCGCTAGATAAGGCTTTTTCTGCTCAATTGACACAGACGAACTGAGCAAAGAAAGGGCATCACCATTAAATGCGGCTGCCATCCCAGAGCTGTAGTCATCAACTAAAATATGCGAACGAAATGCTCGACCACCTTCTGAGAATTTCTTAAACTTAAGACCTTCTTTTGTTTGTACTTGGGTTGGCAAACCACCGAATACCTCAATGCTGTGGCTCCAGCGTTGACGAACCGTTTCAATTTCACCTGCGCTTATCGTTCCGGGAATAAAATCATGGGTTGTGAGACGTGTCAGATCAAAATCGTCCCAAGTAAGAAATTCCTTATGCGTACCCACAATATTTGGACGAATCATATTGTTGCCATTATCCACTGGGACTTCCGCCAGCAACGTGACGACACAATAGGCATCAACCACCTCTCCCGTAATCCCCTTTGTCCCGCCACCGCCGAGTCGTTCTTTTGCCGCGACCAATGAGATACACGAGCCCTTGGACGGCGTAAATGTTTTGGGAAGCTCCGTTAGTAAATTTTCGCTGGCTTGGTAGCTACCGTATCCATTTTTACCACTTAAGAGTCCATGGCCCTCCACTACGGGATCGTCATCACAACTCAGTCGATCCTTTTTCTTTCCAGTGTTTTTAGGATTTCCAGTTAATGATTTAAAAATAATACTGTGTTCGCCCTGAGCCGGAGCCACCCAGTAAGTGCCGCACGCAAATTGACCCGTGCGTAGTGCTTGATCACCCTCAGAACTAAAAACCCAGTTAAAATGAGCATCCACCGACCCTTTTTGCGCTCCGGTCGCAGCAAGCACAACCTGCACCCCTGTTTCCGCTGCTTCTAGCGAACAAGTCGACAACATGCCAATACAAAATACCACTACTGTAATGACACATTTACATTTCATAATTTGCATCCTTTCCCCCAAGGCATCTTTTTATGCATGTTATTGCATTGTTGCAAAATTGGCCTGCTGCATGGGAGGAACTGGAATCCCAGCTAACAAAGGATCATTGGTTTCACTCTGCCATTCACTGAGTACCCGTCGATAATGTGCAAGTTCCTTTGCATATGCCGGATCGGCGATGAGGTTATGCGACTCATGCGGATCAAAATACAGATCAAACAATTGTTCTTCTTGCAGGTCTTTGGACTTATAACCAACACTCGTCCACCAACGTTCTGCCGGACCCGTATCAACACCTCTGGTCATGTCTGGCTTATAGCAGCGAATATATTTATAGCGCTGGCTGCGCACAGCACGCAATGGCCGTGGGTCTGGATTCCAATGATAAGTTTGCTCGGTGAAAACATATTCGTGAATAGCATCGACCTGATCGCGCACTAAAGGTAGGAGCGATTTGCCCTGACAATGATCGGGAATCGGCGCCCCAATGATTTCCGCTAGAGTTGGATACACATCAAGATGTTGGGTTAAGGCATCACTGCTCTTACCGCCATTAAATAAACAGGCATCACCGTATTTTTCATCAGTTGGACCACGAATAATGGTCACCACCCCCGTGCCCCGATCTGTTAGCGTGCATTTCATCTCACAGACACCCGGGCCATGATCGGTTGTAAAAATGACCACGGTATTTTCACGCAGTTCTGGTCTATCCAAGATGGCCATTATGCGCGCGGCATCTTGATCAAACATTTTTACACCCAACTTAAATTGAGCCATTTCCGTTCGAGCAACGTCGTTATCAGGCATATGTGGCCAAGGTTGGCAATAGCGCGCCTCCCTCTCAATCGCCGCCTCATCTATACTGCGATGAGACCCAACAAAAGTCTTCCTATCAGTTTCTTTATTATTTCGATGTGGCTCAAGTAAACCAACTGACAGAAAAAATGGCTCCGTGTGTTCTTCTTCTAAATAGGCCACAGCCGCAGAAACAATATCTCGCGCTGCGTAGTCGCCATCTCCGTCGTCCGCATTTAAAAATCGATCATAGGACAAGACCTCCTCAGGCTTCACCATCGGCTCGCGCGCAACATGCTGCACACCTGCCAAAGCCGTGCTATAACCATGCTTCTTTAAAAAAGCGGTAATATGCAAACTGTAATCATTAAGTCGGTAACCCAAATCCTTCGCTGGCAAGCCGAGCATGCCATTGCAGTGAGGATGCTGTCCGGTAACCAATGCTGCCCGACTGGGTGCACAAGACGGTGCAGAGGCGTGGCACTGCCGCAACAGAGTCCCTTGCTCTGCTAATTGCTGCAGTGCTGGGCTTGGAATAGCATAACCCATTGGCTCACAGTAGCGACCAAGGTCATGGGTATGAAAGTAGACAATATTTGGTTTCGGCATCGTGTTATCCTTAATTGAAAGTAATGTAACCTTATTTTAATACATTTCATTTGTAAATAACTAAGATACTTATAATTTTGTAACATCATGGATTATGAACCCGTCACTGCACTGCAGCAGGCCTGTGAACGATTTCCACTCAAACAGTGCTACCGCGCTTCTGGTCGCGTATATCCCACCCGACAAGTCACCATTAATACGGTTCCACGCATTTTTATGCCAATTAACGCACCCGTTCAGATTCAAATTCCAGACCGACAGCAGATTGCATCACCTAAGCTACACGTCGGCGATGCCCTCCTGATGCCGGCGCATTTATGGAATCACAGCAGTGGTGGTAAATCCTTTTTAGTCCTCTTTTTTGCGCAGAATCATTGTCGTCTTCTTGTCTGGCATCGTGACAAACGCATCCCATCTCAAAGTCAGCTCATTGACCACGCACCCCTCGTCAGTCGCCTCACTATTCAGGCAGCACTTGCCACAGAAGATCCAGCGGTGCTGCGCGACTTGCTACAGGCAAGCCTGCGCGAAATCCTGTATCACTGCAAAAAGGCACAAACGCCGACCAATGAAGTCCGCCAACGCTGGCTTCACATTATTGATTGGCTAGATGATCATTTCTTTGAGGACATCGATCGTAATAGCGTCGCTAAGCTATTTCAGCTACACCCCAATCACCTGTCACGACTCTTTCGTCAACAGGGTAATGAAAGTTTTAATGCGTATCTCATCCGCAAGCGCATTGAGCACGCCACCCACCTATTAAAAAATAGCAATTTACCGATAGCTGAAATTGGCATGCGCTGCGGCTACCCAAGCCCCTCTGCATTTTCTGCAATTATCAGAAAAATAACCGGTAAAGCCCCCAGCGCCTTACGTTAAAACATCACTACCATGCCTACTTCGCAAAAGAACGCCTTTAGCCATTCCATCCGGGACAGGCGATAGTGCCTCGCTCATCAACCTCGTAAGCCCACTCATTAACGTATTCCATGCCTGGCTTAAATCCATCGCCCAAGCGTGTTAATTCTGTTTTGAGCACAGCCGCTAATCGCTCCTCTTCAGGATGATTGCTAGCGATGAGATTGTTTAATTGATAGGGGTCTTCCTGATTATCATACAGCAACCAGGGGCCGTTGTGATCTTCGACATATAAATAGCGCTCATCACGAATGCCGCGACCGTTACGCGAGCGGTAAAGCTCTTCGACTTTATCGTCAAAGCGCTGCCAGTTTCCAAAGTTATGATAACAGGCCCATAAGGCGTAATTATTTTCAGGCACCGTGCCGCTACGAATAGTCTGCGACCAATCGCGCCCTTGCACTTCTGCATTTGGCTGAACGCCAATTAATCCTGCCACTGTTGGCCATATATCGGTCGGATTGATAATGCTTTTATTTTCCCCTGCGGGAATATCAGGACCACCTATAAGGAACGGTATTCGGATTGATTCATCCCATGGGCCTTGTTTGTCAAATAAGCCATGAGCGCCGACAAAGTCGCCGTGATCACTGGTAAAGATAATAATGGTATTGTCTCGCAGCTTAAGCTCATCCATGCTGGTCATCAAACGCGCAAAATAATCATCCAATGCGCTGCAATGTGCATAATAACCGGCCAAAGCCTCACGGGCCTGTTCCTCCGTTTCAGCGGGCACATTTGGTGGCAAGGTCAGCGCAGCCGGATCATACATGGCTTTGTATTTTTCTGGCGCGGTTTGATAAGGACTATGTGGAGGACCCCAGCTCAGTGCCGCACAAAATGGCTTGGTGCCATCACGGTTTTTTAACCAAGCGATAACATCGTCTGTTTGTTTATCGGCATCGTAACCATCCCAAATAGAAATGTCTTCAGATTCATTATCATAATATCGTGAATGCCAATAGTCATGGGTGCACTCAAGAGTTTTCCAATAATCAAAGCCATGGCGACGCTCTTCTGGAATATGGCCATAACGATGATGCCCATCTACATGCCATTTACCAACCCAAGCTGTATCATAGCCCATTTCCTTGAATTGTTTGCCAAAACTCGGCAACGCCGGATTCAATGGTGCATCATTTAAAAATAGCCCGTGCTTGTCTGGATATAAGCCAGTTAACAAACTAGCCCGCGTTGGCGTACACACCGGACAGCTAGAAATAGCATGACTCAGGTTACATGATGCAGCTGCAAAGGCATCAATATGTGGCGTTTTTACCTCAGGATTATGCGCATAACCTAATGATTGAGCACGCCACTGGTCGGCAATCACAATGAGAATATTTGCTTGATTCATGCAATCATGCTAAAGTCGCTCATAGCCATTACTAGCATCTAGACCACTACTTAGGCCACATAATGAACAGTAATTAATGCTAGTTTTCTGTAATTTTTAACGGTTCCTTGCCACAAGCATACCTAAGCAGCGATTTTTTTCCGCTCTACCTTGAAAAGGCTACCAGTCACCGCATATGTTCGGTGCGACCTGCCCTTAATGGTATGACCGACCCATCAGCAAGCACTAACTCACCAGATACACCGTCCGGCAAGCTTATCGTAAAAATAACAGTGCCCTTGGTTTTCTTCCAGGCACTGCTAATTGTTCCTGCAGCTGCAAGATATTCGGCTGCGACCCAATCAAGATCTTCAATAACATGCGGCCTTATCGTTACATAAGTAAAGCCCGGCTGTGCAATATCTGGTTTTATACCAGCTAGATAATTGTACATCCATGCACTCACATCACCAAACATTACGTGATTCTGCGAAGATGCGCCGCTCCAATCTTCCCACAGCGTGGTCGCACCTTGGCGCAGCCAATGCACCCAACCAGGAAATGACTCCTGCGTAATTATTTTAAAAGCCGTTTCAACCGCACCGTTTTCAGCCAATGCGCGCGGTACATACTTTGATCCAAGAATGCCAAAATCTGCCGTATAGGAGCGTGCTTCAACGACTTTTACCAACGCGTCAACTACCAATGGCTTTTCTGCCTCATCGACTAAATTGTGATACAGTGCACAGGCAAGAGCTGTTAACTCCCCATCGCCATCGCCGTAAATGCCCTGCCCTTTGTAAAACCGTTTTTTAAATGCGGCCTTAATATTTGCGGCTAATGATGTAAAGCGCTCCACATCATCACGCTTAGCACATAGCCGGGCCGCTGCGGCTACAGTGGTAGCTGCCACATAATAATACCCAGTCGATGTTAGGGCTGTTTCTGGCATTTTATCAAATGCACACCAGTCACCAAGCCCAAAGGAAACAATATGATCCGTTGCCATCGTTTCACAGTAATCCACATAACGCTTCATCGGCTCATAATATTTTTCAAGAAGTCGGCTATCACCTCTATACAAATACACATACCACGGAATGAGCAAAAAGGCGATATCCCATGCTGGTCCGCTACCCCAATTATATCCCCAACCAGCACTTGGTACTATACCCGGAAATTGTCCTGACGGACGCTGGGTGTCTGCCATAGTTTGCAACCATTGATCATAAGCCGCTGTCAGGTCATAATTCATTAAACCAGCCTCAGCAGCTAACTGGGCGTCACCAGTCCAACCATTCTTTTCCCGATGCGGGCAGTCGGTCGGGATACCTACAAAATTACCAACAAAAGATCTACGCGTGCATTCCTGTAGACTATTCAGATCTGGATGTGAAGAAGAAAACGTTCCTATTGAGGCAAACGCGCTATGCACTATACGTCCGGTAATGCGTATGTTTTCAAGATCCTCAAAACCTTCGACCTGTATATAGCGAAAACCATGATAGGTAAATCGTGGCTCCCAGATTTCTTCACCAACCCCCTTTAAGATATAACGATCGGTCTGAAAACTTCCGTCTTTCACAAATTGGCCGATGTGCTGCTGATCAACAGAACCATCTTCATTTAACCGTTCAGCATAGCGCAAAATAATTTCCGTTCCCGCTTGGCCAGAAACACGCAACTGACCCCAACCCGCAATATTTTCACCGAAATCAAATACGGCCACACCGGAACCGAGATCATTCACCGAAATCACCTCGAGATCTGCCATGACTTTACATGGTGGCCCAATTTGCTCTTCTAAGAGACCGCCAGGACCAGGCACAATCGACACCGCATCCCATGTACCGTCGTCATAGTCAGCACAGGACCATCCGTTTAATTCGAAACGCGCATCATAATATTCACCATTGCGCAATTGATTAAACCGGATTGGGCCATCCTTATGGACTCTCCAAGATCCATCAGATGTACATCGAAAAATCTGGCCATCTTCACAGGTAAGCACTACGGTGCATAGTAACTTTGGGTGATCACGCCAATAGGCATTATCGAAATTCCATACACCTTTTGTCTGTGCATTATACCAACCGTTGCCCAAAATTACGCCCACGGCATTCGTACCGGCCTGCAGCTGTGTCGTCACATCATAGGTGACCACATGGGAGCGACGGTCATACTGACTCACAATAGGGTCGAGCACATGATCACCAAGTTTAGCACCGTTTAGATGTACTTCATAATATCCCAGCCCACAAATATACAGCTGCGCCTGTGCCAAAGCTACGGGCACGTGAAAAGTTTTGCGAAAAAGCGGCGCATTGGGACAGGCTCCCGCACCAATCCATTGTGCAGCAGCGCCCCCCAACATATCCATGTTTGCCATGCCTATAAATCTTTAACTGCTGAACTCTTATCGTTTACCGATGCAGTGAATAAGGCTTTTACATCGGCGGCAGCCTCTTTACCAAGCTCGAATAGATGATCTTGCGCAATTTTCCGCTCATTTGTTAATAGTGCGTAAAAGGCTGCCACTACATTCGCCTCTGCCTCACCTTTTCGCGCAAGGCTCTGTGCCAGCGTACGGCGATCTTTCTCTCCCAAGCGATCAAATGGAAAGCGCAACTTCATCTTGGGCTTTTCAATGCGCAATTGCATATTGCCTTTGTCATCAATAGACTCAACGGTCGCGGTTGATTTAACAGATGACAAGTGAAACGTCACTTGAGTCCCAGTCTTCAATGCACCCTCTAATGCTTGACGCAAACGTGCATCATATTGCTGCACAATTTCTTTGCTCGGCCGCGTTGCAACTGCCTTCGGCTTAGAACGAGACTTTTTCTCGCTGTTCGTTTTCTTAGCTGCAGCTACTGTAGCCGTCTGCGCCCCTAGACTGGAACCAAACAACATCTGTGGCGATGGCTCACTCTTTCCTGGTATTAATGTTTCAGGCCTGCCATTGTTTACCAATACCACTAGTTGGCTGTATGCCTTATCTGCAAAAAACGCATTATTACTGAGCATCCCGTTTCCTAAACGACCGATCGGTAGCTTCGAT
>CBDUFM010000079.1:0-8484 GCA_965366325.1 uncultured bacterium | reverse complement strand
TCGACATCTAGCCGTGCGACTATTTATAGTACCGATGCCTTCGATGAAGGTAAACGGACGGCGATCCAGAGTTTAATTAGCGACATCGATCAGCGCTTTCAGGGTATTGTAGCGACGGAACGTAAATTGGATCCCGCCAAAGTTGCTCAGCTGGCAAATGGAAAAGTGTATCTCGCTGCTGAAGCGCTAGGTGCTGGGCTCATTGATGCGACGGGTGACTACAGCGCTGCTGTGGCTCATCTGAAAACTCTCATTGGCGATGAGTCGCTTCCCTGTCAGCGCTTTCCCAAGCAAAAGGGCTTGGCAGAAATGCTGGGCATGGGCAGCATGGGTCTGTCGTTGTCCAAGGAATTGGCGCGCCACTTGTCGATGGCAGTTCCGCGCGACCTGCAGGTCTTGCTACGCCAGCTCGCACCCAGTCAGCTTGCAGCAGCTCAACGGCCACTCCTGCTGTGCTGGCGTTCAATTCCACTGATGCACTGAATAGTGGTCGAGGCTTTCTGTTGATGCCCTTGTGATAGCGGGCTCGTGTCTTGAAATTGCACTGGCTGCGGCGCATTGTTCTGTCTTTGTCAATAACTAGTGACTAAGGAGTCGGCAGCAGACTTGTTGCAGGCAATCAGGCTTCCCATGTAGCAGAGGGACTAAAACACCCTGCCTAGGTTTGGAGATTCTAGGCTTGGAACGCGCTAGCCTGCTCTACTATCCCAACTCTCTGGCGCAACTTGATTGAACCTCTAAGTCCAGGTCGCGTTTATTTTCTATGGGATACAATGTCATGATTAAACAAAGCTTCATATCCATCGCTGTACTGTTGCTCAGCGCGCAGTTCTTGAGCGCTGCCACAACGGTCGAACGCGATCACCACTTCTGGTCTATTAAGCGTCTTATTGACAGAGAGTTACGACTTGTCGTCGACCCCGAAGTCGAATCTTTCAAGAAGCAGAGCTATCCAGGCGGTGACAACTACGCCAGTATCCTGCGCCTGCATTATTGTCAGATCTTTCAGCTCGATGATCCGTCTCTAGCCACTGAAATAGAAGCGCTTTCTAAGAGCGTGGCGAAGACCAATAACCCGGATATCGATGCGCTGATAAGCACCGAAGTAACCAACGGTGGTGTCCTGCGTTATGTGAACCCATTGTTGCGCGATTTGTTACCGGATAGCCCTGCCAAAGAGCTTGGCGCGGAGAAGAAGGCTCGCGTTGAGAAACGTGTGAAATTGCTCACTGAAAAAGCGACAGTGGCTATGGCTGAGTTCAGAAAACGTATTGATGCACATAAGGGTGACGAAGAAAAATATGATCTAGGCGAGCTTGATGAAAATGAAGGAAATAAAGTTATTCAAAAAGCCGTAGGCCTGCGTTTGGACTATGCAAACGAATGTTATTTCACGTATTTAGCTTTACGTGAAGTGTTGTACCGTGGCGACCAATTTGGTATTGATACAACGGACGCTGAAAATTTTATGGTCAATTTAATTGGCACTAATGAACAGATTGAAGAATTGGGTACCTGGGATTGGAATTACGCAGACTACCAAATCTTTTTACGTCACCGCATTCAGGTCATGCAAAGTGATGTTGTGCGTCGCGGCCATAAGTATGGCGACTATGGGCAAGTAGTTGCTGGTTTCCAAGATGTCTTAGATACGCCTTTGGATGGTTATCCTGGCTCGGTACGACCACATATTGAAAACCTTAAATTAACGGCCTTGGCTGACTTGTTATACTGGCATGTTGCGATGGATAAGGCCCGCGATGAGCTAATCGCCAAGGATAAAGCCGCAGCCGCTGCAGCCCCCAAAAACCGTCGTCGCGGTTTCGAGAAGAAACGTCCAGAATATGCGGCAGAGGGTATTAAATTATTTGAGCATTATAAAAATGAAATGAAACTCGACGATATGCTGCGCAAGGATAAAGCGCTAACCAATAAAGTTGCTCAGGCTTATTTTGTAGCTGGTCGATTGTATCGTTTGACAAGCCAGGTGCCTAAGGCTCTGGATCTGATTGCAGAAATCATGGACATTAAACCAAATCATTACTACTATGGTAATGCTCGTCGTTGGAAGTCTTACTTTGTTAAGCCACCGGAAAAAGGCGAGATTGATTTCCATGCGCCAATGACGCTAGTGGATCCAGAGAAGGTGCTTGATTCTATTGCGGACATTTTAAGTGAGGCACGCGGAACCGAAGATAAAAAACAACGTCGTAAAATGTACACCGGTGCTGCTATCTCACTGCGTAACGCAGTGCTGAGTTTGCAGGATCCTGAGCATCGTCGTAAGTGGGTTAAAGTTGGCCCGACTGCCTATTATCAATATGCCTATGTTTTATATAAGTTGGAAAAATATGAGCACGCAGCGATAGCGTCTATGGAAGGCGCGCTGGCTTATAAGTCTTTGTATGAGCGCAGACAGAAAAACCCGTTTAAAGATGATAAGGGTAAGCCGAATGCGAATATGGATGGCTTGCAGAAGCTAGTGCAAAACCTCTCTCCTTATACTTCGCAATTGCGCCGTGTTGATAAGTCTGAAGCGACGACGCAGTTGTACCGTGATGGCCTGAAACTTTTGGACGACGTGTATAAAGAAATCGTCAAGGCGCCTAATCCTAAAGCAGTTGTTATCTCTGGTATTCAAGAGGGTGACCTAGCGGGCGCCTTGGAAAAACTCGAAGAGTACGCGACTACAAAAGACTTAGCTCCATCAGATCAAATTTGGGCAGCACGCATTCGCTCTTACATCTACTATTTAATGTGGGATGAATCATCTAAGGGTGGTGACAAGGCGAAAACCGCAGAGCTCGGCACTAAATTGGATGCATCCATTAAAACGGTTGATGAGGTGCTGGCTAAGCACAAAGACGCCAAAGATGTTGCTGAAGAAGCCGGTAAAGCCGTGCAGATGGTTGTCTCTATCGAAGTCGGTAAGGCCTTCCGCACTGGTGATTATCTGAAGGTGCTCTTGGCTCTTGATGAGGACTTCTGGGCCAATCCACCTGAAGAAGGTTCTATCCTTCAGAAACTCGCCGGTCAAATGTGTGGCGCGAGTTATAAGTACCATGTGATTTTATTGAAAGAAAAAGACCCGCAAAAAACTTTAGAAATGTGGCCGCACATCAAACGTGCATACATGGCTTTGATGTTGGCTCGTGAGAAAACCGGTGCGAAATTAAGTAACAGCGGTAAGGCGTTGGCGGAAACATATAAAAATATTGGTAAGTTGGCTGATTGGTTTGTAGAGACCAAGAGCCAGGCCGGCGCGAAGGAGTTTAATTTTGCGCAAATGAATAAAATTGTTCAGCAAGCACCATTGCAATACGGTAATATTATGATGGACGTGGTGCTGGGTAATAATGATAACCTTCCACTGGTTCGTTCAGTGGCGCGTACCCTGCAACGTGGTGGTGATAATGAGCGTGCAGCACTGCTGTATGAACAATACCTCACAGCGCTGGCTGAGGATACGGAGCTGATGACTTTCCGTACTGATTCGAAAGACATTGTAGACCGTGTTGGTGATGTGATCATGGCGGCACCACTTGGTTCTATTCGGAAATCTTGGGTACGAATCCGTGATCTCTTGGTTGATAAGCCTGGCTTTGTTGCAGGCGAATATCGTCAGTATGGCGGAACGACCAGAGAATTAAGTGAAGAAAAAGTGGACTATGCTGAAGCAGTGGTCTTACTTGATGCGCTTCTCAGAGATGCAAAAGGCCGTAAGGCTGCACTCGGTGCTGATTATGAGAAGGTTATGACCGCCGTAACTGGTTTGCGCGAAAAGGCGAGCGAGCTTGCTACCTATATTCAAATTATGGATTTCACCGTACAGGCCTATCTCGATACCAATGCAATGGATAAGGCTTTGCCATATATCAAAACGCTCATCGACTTTGACCCTGCACATCCACGCTACCGTGCATTAAACGTTGAGATCGTCTTGCGTGCGGTGAAGGGTGATAATCCACCACCGAAGAATGAGATCATCGAAGCGCGTAAAATTACCATTGATCTCTTGAAACAATACAAAGATAAACCAAGCAAGTTGGCTGCATTTTGGTTAGCTTATTGTCAGGCCTATGAGTTAACGGCGGTCTTGGGTGAAATTGATAATATCAATAAATCGTTGAAGCGTCATCATAATTCTGACATCACGCCAATTGTTTTTGACTTGGCCATTAGCAATGGTGACGGAACCCATGCGGCGAAAGACCAAGAGGCAGCAGCATTAATTAAGCGTTACCTCGGTCTCTACGATGTGAAGGGTGTTACCTTTCCGAAGCCCTTCGAGCTGAGTGTCGATGATGATCAGTTAATTATTAAAATGGTGAAGGAGTAAATAATGTTACGATTAGCGATTACGGTATCTCTGCTCATCTGTGCCTGCGCTAGTAGCTTAGCGGCAGTCGAATTCCGTCCGATCATGGTGACGGTAGTCATGGCAGACGGTTCTGAAAAGGAATACGCGCTCTTTAGTAATAGCGTCGATAAAATTGCCGTTGGTCAAAAAGCGGACGATCTAAAACCAGCATCAAGTGTTGACTGGAAACGAATTTCACATTTGAAATTTGGTAAAGACTGGCGTGGCATTGAGTATTCCAAGGCCATGGGCGAGTTAGGAAAAGGTCATTGGCAGGCGGCTATCGACGGCTTTGCGAAGACTGTTGATGGTAAATATGAGAAACTGCAAGTGGAGTCCCATCTCGGACAAGCACAGGCTTACGTGGGTTTGAAACAGTTTGATGAAGCAGTGACGACCTTGGATGCATTATTGAAGAAATTTCCACGCCATCGCAATGCTAGTGAATTCATGAATAAGATTGGGTTGATTCAAGTACAGAAAGGTGATGGCGAGGCCGCTGCACAGACTGCTACAAAATTAGATGGCATGAAAGATTGGGCACCAAGAAATGTGGCAGCCGCTGCATTGCTCCGTGCGGCAATTGCCAAGAATTCTGGTAAAATAGACGAGGCGGTTGCAACAATTACCGATGCATTAACTAGGGTTGATGGTAGCGCTTCTCCAGATGCGATGTCACTTTTAGTGAGTGATCTGATAGAGATGTTGGTGAAGGCTGAAAAGTTTGATGAGGCGATAAAAGTAGGTTTGGCAAACCAGTGGTGGCCAAATGACGATGCTGATGTGTCTGCAAATGTTCATTTCCAAATAGCCAATGCCTATGTTGCTAAGGAAAATATGGAATCTGCATTTCATCATGCTGCGATAGCCACTTCGGCTGAAGGGGTTAGCCCCGAGTTTTTAGGTAAGGCAAAGGGCTTGGCCAAGCAGATTGTATCTGTGATAAAAAAGGCCAATGAAGGCGATGAAGCGAAGGTGGCCTTGTACGTCAAAGCTTTGGGCAATTTGTAGGCCTACATAGGAATAAAGAGGAATCACATGCGTTTACTAACACAGATTTTATCCGCCGCGCTACTTATGAGCGCCTGCGCTTTTGCTTCAGCTGCAACCGATGATCGAGATTTGATCGAACGTGCAGATGGAAAAAATGTGCGCGCTTATATCCTGCGCGAAACGATTGGTGAATTGATTTATTCATCGAAAAAAGAAGGCGGCTCTGAGCAGACGATCCGCTGGAAGGATGTCGATGACTTTGAGTATAACGCCATGTTGGGCAGCGTGTGGACAGGACCACAACAGGCCATTTTTGATGGTGATTATACCACGGCGATTAAGCAACTGGCCGGCCTAGCTGGCGTAGAAAAATCTGCTGATACATGGCAAGTAAAGTCCGGTGAAGATTTCGATTGGAATCAAATCGTGATGTGGAAACGTGCTTACGGATTATTTTATCTTGGGCATGCTCTAGAGCTATCCGGAGAGCGCGCTGAAGCAGCACAAGCCTTTGGGGTTTTAGTTGAAAAGCTTCCTGAGCATCGCTTGAGTCTGTACGGTATTTTCCGCCAAGGGGTTAACCTGGCTCTTTCAGGTGGAGATCCCAAGGCAAGCGAAGAGGCGATAAAGAAATTTACCACAACGGATGCGGCAGCACTTGCCGGTGACCTTGAACGGGCCTTGGGTGTTATTGCTCTGGCTGGTGCTGGCGACTTTAAAAAGGCTGAACGTGAAAGCAGTCGTCTGCGCACTCGTTTTCGTGAAAATCTAACTGATTGGTTGTACTGGCGTGAGCTTTGGGCTTCTGTGTTAATTGAGCAGAAAGAGTTTGATAAGGCAGAGAATATTTACAGTGAAATTTATGATAAAATGGCTGGTAACCCCAAGCGCCGCGCACGCGCAGCCTTACTCTTGGGCCGTCTCTTAGAAGCTGCTGGTAAGTTGGATGATGCGATGGTCTACTTTTTGCAATTAGATGTCTTACCCTTGGTTGGTAAGGCAGATTTGGCCGAGGCCCGTTTTAAAGCGGCCAGCATTTTTATGAAGCGCTTAGAGTCTTTAGAGTCTGACGAAAAAACGCGGGTCAGTGATTTAGCCAAGGGCCTCTTTTCGGCCGTTGTTAAGTACGCGCCAGATGACAGTGATTTGGTGCTTGAAGCCCAGACCATTATAGACGAGCAACTGACCCCAGCAGCCGAAGGTGCTGAAGAGGGTGCTGAGGCTGAGGCCGCGGAAGAGGGCGAAGAAGAGACAGAAGCAGCAGACTAAGCGCTTGCCTGTAGAACTATTTATTAAAAAAGGGAGCGCATGGCGCTCCCTTTTTTAAGCGTCGTTTTCTTGGGTGCCTGATCCTAGTGTTCCAATTTAGTACAGAGACAGGCGTCGCTCATAGAAAGTGGATGTCGTCTATAAGAAGAAGCCGCAGCTGAATGAGCTGCGGCATCGTTGATTGTTTAAGCTGTGTATGAAAGCGCTCGTCTTACTCTGTTTCTTCCGCCTTAGTTTCGGTTTCAGTTTTCTCTGCTTCGCTCTCTTGATCGGCTTGCTCTTCACCATCTTCAGCGTCTTCTTTTGTCTGTTCTTGTTTGTCAGCCTCTTCGCCTGCTTTTGGTTTGGTCTCGCTGTCATCTGACTTTTTGCTGCTAATACTGATTTCTACTTTGATAACAAATTCACCGTCTGGGTAAACCTCTTTGAATTCTTTGGCAGCTTCTTCGATTTTTTCAGGGAGTTGCTCCAGGGTTTTGCTCAGTCCGTGCAGGGAAAGCGCAAGGGCACCAGTGGAATTGCTGTTTTTGCGTAAATCGCCAAGGGCGGCGATGTCCTTTTTCAGTGATTCGTTAGCGCTTAGTGCAGCCTTCGCACTTGGTTTAACTTGCAGTGTGCCCTCAAAAGTGAGGTTGTTGCCGTCACGTTCAACACCGATGCGTATTTTATCATTGGCTGCATGTTGCTTGAGTGCACTTTGCAAATCATCAACGCCATTAATGCGCCATGAATTTTTATCACTATTAAAATCAGTGATGATGTCTTTGGCTTTAATGCCCATGCTTGCGGCGGTGGATCCTGCTTTGACTTCTTTGACGACTACACGTGCATCAAACTCTCCGGTGGTATCTAGCGTAATGCCTAGCCAAGGACGTTTTGTGGCGTCTTCAGCAAAGACTGCACACGTGAGCATACATAACAGTATGCAGGAAATACTGCGAAACATAAAAACCTCTGGGTGTAAGGGGGACTGTGTAAATTGGTAAAGCTGAGCGTGTGTTATTTAGAGTTCGTTGCCGTCTACTTCAAATTGGTAGCTTAATGCGATGGAAGGGGCGATCTGCGCTAAGAGTGCCAGTGGCTCTGAAACAGTAACTGTTTTTTCTGCGTCGTTATTTGCGGCGCTCAGCTCGTTGCTGTCGACATCGATATGTAAGTTAAAGTCAAAGTCTAAGCCTGAGAAGGAAAGTGCAGGCAGTCTAAAGTCTGGTAGGACGCCGAGCTCTTTCGCTAGGCCTTCAGCAATTTGCGCTTGATTTAAAGCATCAAAATCGAGATCAACATTATTTTGTTTTTTCATCGCCGCTAATTGTTCTTTAATCGCTGATTGACGATTATTGGTTTTAGCCATGCGGCGCTCGAGGCGGCGTTTTTGCATTTCACGATAACGTTGCTCGGCCTTGCGATCAATTTTACCTTTGGGTACGCCGGACAGCCATTCTTTAAAGGTGCTGTCGAGTTGGAGGATCTCACCGTCACGACTAACGATGACGCTTACATCATCACCAACGGAACTGTTATTTACAATATCGCGCAGACTAGAAATGCTGTTGGTGTCAGAGCCGTTGACGTTGAGAACAATATCGCCTGGTTGGAGGCCCATGTCCTCTGCAGCGGTATTGGGAAAAATCCGTCGTGTTTCAATTCCTTGGTCGGGCGTGGTGCCATTGGCTTCTTGGCTGTGCGTTGATGGTGGGGTGAATTGCCCACCGAGCATGGCTTGGCCGCCATTACTGGGTTGTTCGGGTTCGGTGCTTTCGGGACTGTTATCAACGGGCTCATAGAAGTCATCGGGATAGTCATCGCTGTCTTGGGCGCTGAGTTGGCCGAAGCTAAGCAGGCAGCAGCTGAGAACGATGCAT
>CBDUFM010000078.1:0-8544 GCA_965366325.1 uncultured bacterium | reverse complement strand
CTCAAAGATGATAACATGAGCGAGAAGCAGGCTTGGCTGCTCCAACAATTAGCCCAACGCTATGGGGCACATATTAATTTAATCCCCTTTAATCCGGTTTTTGATACACCGCATAAACGCCCAAGCCAAGAAGATATCGAACGTTTCTCTGAGGCACTCTACAGTCACAAAGCCTTTTTCACTGTGCGTGGTCAACGCGGCGCTGACATTGACGCGGCCTGTGGGCAACTCAAAGACAAAACCTTACGCAGCTAGCACCTGCTTTCCCAAACCTCACAAAAAAACCTTCCGTTTTCACGGAAGGTTTTATTAATTTCTTTTGGCGATACGCCTATTTGCTTAAGCTATTCATTCAAGCTACTCATTCAAGCTACGCAGGGCACGCTCATATTTAGATTTTAAATCACGAGCTTCACCGACATAATCATCAATGCCATATTTATCGATAACATTATCCATACTATCAATAGCAGCTTTCAGAGAACCCTGACGACTTTTCAAATTGTTCGTAGCACTGGTACCGTCTGCGTATTTGCCCTCTGCATTTTTACGCGCAACAGCCCACTTATCTTTGGCAGTCGCCAAAACACGATCGCGCTCGGCGCCCAGTTGCGCGTCTGGCCATTTCTTGCTTTCTGCATCAACATGATCAAGCGCTTGCTGAAAACGCTCTTGGCCCAGCAATTTACTGACTTTACTGTTAACCTCTTTTTGCACCATGGTAGTGCGGCGCTCTAAACGGTGCTTACGCTCTTGAATCACATCTTGCTCTTTGCCGGTTAAGCGAGAGATAAGCGTAGAATATTCGTCTTGGGCAACGGGGCTCGTATCACCAACTTCAGGATCAAGAGGGTTTTCTCGGTAGCCTTTAATTAAACGCTCGAGCAAATCCAAACCGTCATCGTCTAGATCTTTCATGTTGTTTAATTTATTAGAAATCATATCGAGGTTTTCTTCAGCAGCGACACGATTGCGAACTTTGTCCACGCGTGCGTACTGCTCATCAAACTGCGACAATAATTGCTTGGCGCGCAATGCATATTCAACACCTGCCAGCGCCGGATCATCCTGATTAATCTTCTCACCACCATTAGCAAATAAAGGGACGCGCAAAGTTGCGTTTGCCTTATCATAAAAGGTCATGGCTAAATCTGGGTCCAAGGCACCCAATGCGTTTTCCATTTCGGTCAATGCTTGTTTCGCTGAATTCAATTCACCATCGGCCAATGCTGCCAATGGATTAGGCTTCAAACCCCAGAAAATACCAAAGCCTGCACCGCCGAGCAAAATCAAGCCAATAAATAAATTCAACATCGCCTTACGACCACGTTTTTTGGCTTCAATTTCCTCTGCAGTTAACGCCTGCTTTCGACCTTTGCTACGGCGACCACTGGCTTTGGCGTCGTTGCGACCACTCATGCGCGCACTACGACGGCCTGAAGCAGCGCCCACAGACGATCCAGCACGTGACCCTCTACCTACACGCGAGCCTCTGCCGACGCGTGAACCACGACGCGAGCCTGAACTAGACGCCCGTTCCTCGACCTCTTCTTCATAGTCATCACCGCCGTCGACATCAATCGCCTCAGCTACCGAAGAATCTTCCTCGTCATCAAAATCTACCTCTTCCACATCATCGAAGTCGATTTCTTCTACGGCACTTTCTTCTTTAGCTTCATCTTGGGCGATTTGTGAACGCCTATTACCAACACGACGGGTCCGGGCCATTTCAGTTCTCCTAATCGAGGGGCAGATCGTGCCGCAAGGCACGAGGAGAACAATCACAACTAGGAGGCCCTATGCGAAGTGGTGAACACACTGGATCACTCAGGGTCCTTAAGTCAAATTATGTGTGTATCGGCACTTACAGCGCAAATTCGTAATTATAGCACAAACACTCTACAGACCAGTCGTTACAGTTCCTCAAGAACCTCATTGCGCTCTCCCAAGATTAAAACCTTAGGTTTATGTGCGGCAATTTCATCTGCATCCATTATTGCATAGGCTATAATAATAACCGTGTCGCCAATTTGTGCCAAACGCGCTGCCGCACCATTCACCACGATTTCACGTTTACCGCGCTCACCAGGTATAATATAGGTCTCTAAACGATGACCATTATTGGAGTTAACCATTTGAATCTTTTGATAGGGGATCATCCCTGCACGATCAACGAGATCCATATCGATAGTAAGACTGCCTGCGTAGGTCAACTGCGTATCGGTGACCGTCGCATGGTGAAGTTTAGCCTGCAACATTTCTCTTAGCATGTCGGAGTTATCGTCCTTAGTCGCTCTGGGTCAAACGTTCTGCCGTCGAGCTCAGCTTAGTCCTTCGGCGTTAGATGCTCAACCACTTCGATGCCATAACCCTTGAGTGCCTTCAGTGGTTTTTGCGAATGGCTTAATAAACGCATCTGACGTACGCCGATGTCACGGAGAATCTGTGCGCCAATGCCGTAGAGCCGCGGATCCATGGCAACTTCATTCGGCTGAATTCTCAAATCTGCGTCCATCTTCTTCAATTGATGCAGCAAACGCTGGCCGCGACCATCACGAATGTACAATAGCACACCGCCACCCTCGTCAGCAATTTGTTTTAAGTAACGCTGTACCGCACCTGATCCGTACATTTCTGGCTCGGGCAAAATGTCAGCCAGAATGGCCTCTTGCTGCACACGCACAACAATTGGATCTTCACAAACTTTTTTCGGCCCCAATTGCGGTCCCACTACAAAGGCCAAATGAATGTCGCCATTTAATTGATTGCGAAAGGCATGCATATCAACAGGGCCAATGGCGGTTTGAATTTCGCAACTTGCAGCCAAATCAACCAAACTCTCCTGCTCTTCGCGGTATTCAATTAAGTCAGCAATGCAGGCCAATTTTAAATCATATTTTTCACAATATTCTTGAAGATCAGGCAAACGCGCCATTTCTCCATCTTCGCGCATGATTTCACAAATCACGCCTGCTGGTTTTAATCCAGCTAAACGTGCTAAATCAACCGAAGCCTCACTATGCCCAGCACGCACCAAGACTCCACCGTCACGAGCACGCAGAGGAAACACATGACCCGGACTAACAATATCAGATGGACGCGCATCATCTTTAATGGCCGCTAGAATCGTGCGCATACGATCACCAGCACTGATACCCGTGGTCACACCTTCAGCCGCTTCAATCGACAGCGTAAACGCCGTGCCAAAACTCGAACGATTATCGCGCGTCATCATCGGCAAGCCTAAACGATCCAGCATCTCACCTTCCATAGACAGGCAGACCAAGCCACAGCCCCTGGTGGCCATAAATGCAATCATCTTTTCATCGACGCACTCAGCCGCGCAAACCAAGTCGCCCTCATTCTCACGATTTTCATCGTCTACAAGGACAATCATTTCGCCGTTACGGATGGCCTCGATTACTTCTGGAATTGGTGTAAATGTCATGCGTCTATGCTGGCATAGTATTGATCGGCTGAAAGTGCTAATTAAGGCCGGTCCTTCCAGCGCAACAAACCAAGTGCCTAGTCCTTATCTGGCCACGTATAAAATTTATCAAGTTCGCGTTGATCGCGAATCACTGTTTCGCCCAGCTCCTTTTCCAATGCGATCACCTGACAAGCGGGATCCCCACGCAGGGCATCCACCAAGGGCTGGGCATGCGAAATCACCCAGACCTGCGTTTGCGTAGCTGCGCGTCGGATTAAGCCAGCTAAAGCAAGAATTAAATCTGGATGCAGACTCGTTTCGGGCTCATTAAGCACCAATAAACTAGGTGGCCGCGGTGTCAGCAACGCCGCCACCAATAACAGGTAACGCAAAGTGCCATCAGAAAGTTCTGCGCCAGCCAAGGGCCGCAACATGCCATCCTGAGACAGCGCAATCGAAAAACGTCCAGCATCAGAGACCGCTATATCGAGGGTCGAACCGGGAAATGCATCATCAATTGCTGTATGCAAAGCTTCCACGTCACCAATTTCTCGAATAGTCTGTAGCGCAGCCGCTACATCATGACCTTCATGATCAAGCACCGGTGTCAGGGTCCCAATACGTGGCTCACGAATCGGTGAATCCTTATCAGTGCGAAAGCCATCGTAAAAACGCCACTGACGGACGGCCTCGCGCATCTGGAAAATCTCTGGCGCTTTTATTGGATCAGCAATTTCACTTAAAATGCTATCGTAGCTCGGCAAGCTGCTGGTGTAGATGTCCCAGCCACTCCCTTCGCGCATCTTCACTACCGATTTATTACGATCGACCAAACAAGCTGCCGGACGGTAATGTGGGCCAGCCCAAATACACTCGCGTTTTATCGCGGGATCCAAATCGAATTTCGTAGGCACATATTGTTCACTGTTTCCCATGGGCGTGCGCATCCCAAGCGAAATACTATAACTAAAAACATCCGTAGAGAAACCAAGGCGCAGACGCAAACTGTCTTTGCGCGGAACACCCTGCACAGCATGCACGCCTGCTTTCATCGAACGCGCTAGGTGCTCAGGGCCAGCCCAAGCTGCCGAATGCAAACCACCCTCTTCAGCCAACGCGCGCACCAAACCACCACGCGCCGTTTCCGACAAGAGCTTAAATGCTTTATACAGGTTCGACTTACCGCTACCATTCGCGCCCGTCACCACATTCAATGTGCTCAGACCCGTGGTCAGATTGAGCAAGGAACGATAATTAGCTACGGCGATAGAACTGATCATACGCACGCAAAGCTAGTCCATGCTTCAGGAAAATAAATTAAATTATTTCATTTGCGATAAATATCTCAAATATCATCCACCCTTGCACAAGATGAGAGCCACTCCAACAAGGCACCGAACCATGAACACCCCAAGTCATAACCCACATTTGCATTTGTACCACTATAACATAAAAAACTATTCCACTGATACGGAGCCCATGTTGCCAGACGACAAACGCCCAAAATTGCTCAATGCCAATTCCTACGCCACCCTACCAGGTGAGCTGACCCTCTGCCCTAAAAAGTTCAAATCCTATTATGGATTTAATCCACATACTCTCATCAACAAACTCATCAAGCCCTTTTCGAAGACAGCGAGAAACAAAGATTTGTTCTATCGAATAATAGCCGAGAAATTACAATTTGGGTGCATCAATCCAGCTATAATCTGGAATAAAAAGAGGCAACTGGTAGCAATTTCAACGAATCTAAGTACCAATGATGCATTTGCCGATTATCATGTCATAAAAATATATAAAGAGCAATTAATTCGTTTAGGCAACTTCAATCAATTAGAAAACGGAGACAGACTCGCCACAGTCGCAACCTACAGCACCAAGCAACAACAGGGCATACAAGAACACTGGGATGATGTACATCCTATTGTACTTGAATGCCTATCCGCCAGTGAAGTTACTTGTCAACAAAAATTTAACGAAATTGACAAAGAGTCATGGGAACATCTGGAAACAGGAATAAAGTCGCTCTCAAAAAATTCAGACATTGGACTTTATCCATTTAGCATTGATTAGTATTGCATATCGCACTGTAAATACAGAGCCGCAGGATCTCTTTGATCATGCGGCTCTAGCTGTACTAGCAGCCCTGCGTGGGGACCAGCCCAAGCTCGTTACGCCTGTTTATTCTATTGATTCGCCTGCCATCATGGCGCGCGTTGAAATATAGACTGCGTCAATGAACAGCTGTTCTCGCGGGCTCAAGACGAGGACATTGCTGCCCTTATTGAAATTACACACAGCACGGGTACGTGACCAAGTCCAATTACTCGATCCACCGACAGCACACTTACGCTTTTCTTCCTTATTCAATTTTAAGAATAAGGAGTCGTGCAAGGGTATCGGATCAGGACATTTTAATCGGTAATACACATTATAAGTACCCGCTGCAGGCACCTCTATTTCGAGATGCACCGCATGTTCTACTGACCCGCCCTCGGGCAGCTCCGTCTCACCTTTAACAAAGTCCAGACATACACCACCCAAAGCAGCGGCGTCCTCAACTTTTTGAAAATGCTCGGCACCTTTGATATCTTCCACCTGAAACATCTGGACATAATCAGTTTCTAGGACATCCACATACAAAGTCACTGGCAAACGCAGACCACCCGTAAAGTTAATCAGAAATGCGCCAGGCAGCAACCCGCTTTCAGCGCTTATCGATTCATTTATGGCGACCACAATATCAACCGTACTCTGCGCGGCGACAGTCATCTCCGTAGCATTTACGTCAAACCAATTAAAAGCCGTGTTTTTATCAATGCGAAAGGTTAACGGTACGCTGCCCGTATTGCGCAGCTGCACTGTTTGCCTTGGCAGTGTTAATGCATCCTTAGCAATCCGGAAACGTAATTGTTGTCTATCGACCGTGGCCTGAATTGGACGCAGCGGGATCATCTGATTTATGGCTTCTTCTGGATTAGCACCAAAGCGCGGCAGGCTTGCGACCCCATCCACTGCAATCGTACCAGACTGCGCTGCGCTGTCTGCTAGCAATGCAAAATTACCCTCTTCACTATTCACAAAGCCTGCAGGACCACGCTTTGCGTGTGCTTCTATTGGTCTACTTGAATTCACAGACCCGGCTTTACCAGTTGGGGTTGATAAGTAGTCATAATCAAAATCCGACTGCGGATCGCCAAATTGATTGCGAACACCTGGGCCACTAACGCAGAGTAAATTATTACGACTAAATCCCAAGAACATAGATCGGTTCTTGGCCCCGCCAAAGCCCACAGAAGCGATGCCATTTCCTCGCGTAAAGAACGTATTGTAGTAAAAGAAGGTTTTGCCAATCGCGTGCGTCGATCCACCACCGTTTTTAACCGCACTGCCCGTCGCACCACGTTCATCGCCTAAATTGACCACTACATTTCTATAGACAAAGCTAGGGCCGCGCATGTTAGGTGCCGTGCTGATGCCACATAAGCCGCCTTCGATTTTATTTTCGTAAAAGCGCACATTGCATTGCCCACCATCTAATTCTATGCCATCATCGTTACAAAACGCCAAATAGTTACCGTAGATATCCGAATCCTGCGTAAACCCTCCATCAACCTTACCGTTGCCGTAGCCCTCAATAACATCATTCCAACGATGTTTCTGACTGCCGATGAAATCATTGTAACGCACAACCACCTGACCCTTGGCGCGAATAAATATACCATTCGGACCGGCTGGATGTGAATAAAACCATGAATTAGCGTGGTTACGTGGATCATGAATAAAACAATTCTCGACGACAATCTGACTGCTCGCCAATATTGCCACACCAGCATCATAATTAATCGCCTTACCATCTTCGGTATAATACTTACCATCTTTTTCTAAATCCTGCTTTCCTACACGACCAAAACCTGAAATATCACAATTTCTAATGCGAATATGGTGTGCTTTTTCTATTGCGATACCGTGACGATGCCCGCCTACTATTTTCATGTTCTCAATAACGATATAAGATATTCCTTCAATGCGAATGGCCTGCTTGGCGACATTGCCTCCTTCAATAATTTCCCCGGCGTCAGCCACGTATTTAATCCAAGCTTCGGCACTTCCACTTTCGGTTAAGAGGTAGGCGCCATCAACCTTTTCCAACTCACTCAGCTTAACGGTTTTCGCAATTGGCACCGTATCACTCCAGGTGCTAAAATTCGTTGTCGCTAATTCATTACCAAGTTTATCAAGACAGCGCACGCTATACGTCGTAGCTGCCTTAATGCCCATAATAGACGTACGCGGAACCGCGTCATTGCGACTATTGCTCAGTTGATGACCACGCAGCCACGCTTGCGCCGACGACTCTTTATATTCTATACGCAAATCGGCGGGCGCTGCCTGCGTGCCCTCTATATACACGCTCGCATTTTCAAATGTCGGCACACAGCGTATAGATACCGCCGCATGCACATAGACATGCGTTACACATACCATAAACATTACCTGAATCGTCGTCATTATGCTCATGTAATTTCCTTTTCCATTGGTTGGTTTTTTTCTGACCGCGAGAAATGCTGTATTTTTATCACTTCATTTGCTGTCAGTGCCAGCTGCTTTAAACCGATTTTCAAATCGGACTGCTCAAGTAAAAGCTTATTAATACCAGCATACACTATACGCACTACCTGAGGGTAGTGTGACAAGGGCTCGTGCACCGTCTTCATCATCTCCGTTGCGAAAATGGCGTCACGAGGGTCTGACAAATCTATACTTTTAAAGGCGCTGCTTTTACGAATTGGAATTCCATACTGTTCTGCACCTATAAAATCTTGCACTTCTGACGATAACATAACCCGTAAGAATGATTTTACGCGCGCCAGATCAGTACATGATTTTCTCACACAGATGACATCGGTTGCCTGGCTACTGCAATCGCTAGTTGGAGACATGTGTGGCAACGGCACGCAAGACCATCCGTCACCCGCCCTATCCTTTAATAAATTTCGCTGCTGTCTGCCCGCAATAAGAAAAGCGCTTTTTCCAGCAGCAAAGGACTGCACATAGGCATCATAATCAAATGAAACATTATTAAGTACACGACCTAATTCATTAAAACGCTC
>CBDUFM010000077.1:0-8576 GCA_965366325.1 uncultured bacterium | reverse complement strand
TCCTGCTTAAGAAATATAAAATGCAAAGAGATAGTCTTGCAGAGCGTAGTAAATTCATGGCCATGCTAGCGAGACCACTCCTCATTATCTACTCGTCCCTCATACTGTATTTCTTATTCAAAAAGCCGCTTGGATTTGGCAATCTAGAATCAGAAGCCATTACCGTAACCGTATCGAGCAGCATCCTATTTATTGCGGGCTGGTGGAGCTTTGCCCATGCCATGGGGCTCAGTACCCTAGCATGGGCCATTGGTATACTCGAAATGAGCTTCGATGCTCATATGCTTGATCACAGCAACCCTGAACCGCCACCAATTGTGGAAACCACATAATGACCATACCAAAATACGATGAAATTCGATACACACTCCTTGAATACCTGAGCAATGGCGATGTCGTCAAATACCGGGACTTTGAAGAACCCATGGCAAAGCACTTTGGTCTCTCACCCGAAGAAGTCGCCCAAGAATATGACTCTGGCAATGGAAAAATATTTTTTGACCGCATTTCGTGGGCATTAAGCTATCTCAGCATCGCCAAATTTATCGAGCGCCCTAAACGTGCGCATTACCGTATTACCGACGATGGCCTTAAGGTTGTCGGAAATAAAAGTTTATTTGATGAAACGTACAATGCGCGCATTTCAGCCTATGAAGAGGCGAAGAAGCTTGCCAAAAAGGAACAAGAGGTTGAACAGGGCAATCAATCCGACTTACCCAACAGCACCACTGAACAAACTCCACAAGAATCATTATATGCAACTGCAGAAGAAATCAGAGAAACCATCTGCAATGATATCCTCACTACAATATTAGGCAAAACGCCGCTTGCTTTTGAAAAGCTCGTCGCGCAATTACTCCATAAAATGGGCTATGGTGGCGGCGTCCACGGCGCGGTGCTTGTTACCAAATACAGCAATGACGGCGGCATCGATGGCGTCATTAAAGAAGACACCTTAGGACTAGGGCGTATTCATATTCAAGCCAAACGCTACGCTCCTGAAAACACCGTTGGACGTGAAGAGGTACAAAAATTTGTCGGCGCACTTGCCGTCGCCCAATCAAACAAAGGCGTTTTCATAACCACCTCACGCTATAGCAAAGGTGCAATCGAGTATGCCAACACACTAAACGGCAATACCAACCTCGCCCTCATCGATGGCCAGCAACTCGCTGAATACATCTATGACCACGGACTGGGCATGCAGGTTGAGCAAACCATTGTCATCAAAAAACTCGACGGTGATTTCTGGGACCAGATGACCGATAATCCAACTGAATAATATGCGTAATATATTCGATCAGTATCATCAAGCGGAGAATAAACTCACCCATGCACTCGTTAGCACGCTGTGCAGTGATGTAAAATTATCACGTCACTTCTGCACATGGTGCACAGGTCGCAATGTAAAAAGTAGCGATACACTTAAGATTGAACAACAAACTGTTCCAGGTAGCGACCCACTGTATAACAGCCAGACCACTGACAAAAAAGGCCTGCCTGATGCCTCAATTATTATTAATGAAAATAGGGATTCCCCGTGGGTCCTGTTAATAGAAAATAAAATCGGGTCAAAACTCACACGAGACCAACTCAAACGCCATCGAAAAACGACCGCTCGTTTTTTTTATGACATTGAAGTTCTAGCCATAACAGCAACTGCGCAAACATCCTCAACGCTTGACGATGCCCATCATAAGACCTGGAAAGAGGTCTTTGAATGGTTTGGCAAACAGAAAAAGCAGGGATTCTGGATACAACAATTTCGTGAATTCATGCATATACTTGAAAGCCAAATGCTTGATGACAACAAGCACCTACCGGAGTTCCTCACCATGTTTGACGGCATACATATTAGTGAACAACAACCCTACAGCTATCAATCAGCTAAATTACTACTGCGCAATCTCACAAATGAACTGCGTCATATAAAAAAACTGGAATCGATTGGAGTAGACCTCAAGGACACTGGGCGTCATGCAATCACCAGAGGTAAATTGCAGCATGTTTGGGATTACCTCACACTGAAGCCCAAAAATATAAATGACGGATTTACAGACTGGCCTCACTTCACAGCTGCTATTCACATTGAGCAGACTAGCATACGTCTCACAATTCCAAACAACATGAGAGCTTATCTAAAGAATAACCTACGCTCCTTAAGTCCCGCAGAGTTCTCTGCCCTTTTACAAGAAACCTTTTCAAATTTTCGCGCATGCCTACCAAAATCCAATAATTGGCAACCAACAATACACCTTATCCAGCGTCACTTTAAATCCCAAAGATCAGTAGGCATCATAGATGGTGAAGTCGACGCCGATCTACGCACAATAAAAGGTGATAAAAAGAATGGAGTGAAGATTAATCCTTATTGGATAAATGGCATCTTCGAATCGTGGAAAAACAGCCGAGGCTCAAACGTTCAAATGCAAATCGGTGTCCAATTTCCTCATAACGCGGAATTACTTAAGGGGAAATCCGCAGTCAAAATCTTATCCGATTGTATGCTGGCAATGAAACCTGTCATAGCTCAACTTGGAATCATTCGGTAATATATAGAGATTTAGCCAGATATACATTATGAACAGGTTATAATAACCTGCGGTAAATTGGACTGCCAATATTCCTCATTAACCGCAAAGACGCTCCTCTTCATTGGAATGGCTGTGGTAATCGTAATATCTTCTGCCGAATCGGCGTTCGGCGCACCCAGGAGGGGCTTCTTGATTTCGGATTTGGTTTTAGTTTTTGTGGTATTTTAATTGCACTACAGATGCTCCGCTCCCTCCTAAACTAGGGCGCAGCTAGCTGATTGACTCATTGGTATACGTCCCGTGTGAGGAAAGACTTTTCAAGTCATCTTGTGCCACTAGAGTGCATGATTCATTTAGGAGTAAACATGAGCGAATTACAAGGCGTCGGCATTCATCTTGCTGAAGGGCTCTATCAGAGTGAAGATGAGTATGACCGCATCTTGGCGGTTATTTATTTTGTAAATGCGCTCATGGAACACTGCTTGGCAAGCGAAGACGAAATCCCTGACCTGGCCCTGCAGGCTTATTATTGCGATTATATGCAGGCACAAATCGACAATGGTGGTATGTCGCAATTTGTTTATAATTCCAAATGGAAAGAGCCCATGGTCAGCTACCTGCGCGATGGGCTCACGGCCATTGGGGCGGCGGGCGAATTACAATGGGTGCATAACATTGATGCGGCACTCAAGGAGATGGGAGACGAGCTCAAGCAAGCCTATTTTGCGAGTGAATACTTTGGCGAAAATGGCGTACGCGATTTTCTGGATGCGATGGATCACGCGCCGGAAAATGTTGATGGGGATAATCTACGCAGCGCACTCCATCAATGGATTGGCAGTTGGGATAATGTGACGCTGGTTGCTAATGATGACTGGGGCACGACGGTTGAATCCTTCCTCCAGGCCTTTCCCGATATCGAAGACAGAAAAGCAAAGGCCCTCGCAGCCGAAGAAGAAGCACGCAGCCCCGAAGAGTGGGCCATTCGCGCCGCACTCACTGAGGCACATCGCAACTTTGAGCATTTTAACGCCTTTGACATGCAAGAATGGGAAGGCAAAAAAGCCGGTGCCTGGCATATGACTACAAGCGAAGGTTATTGCTTTGCCTTAGTTCTCGATGATGAAATTTTATTATTTACCGACAAAGCCGATCCGCCCTTTCATCGTATGCAACGCAGCGCAGAAACAGACAGTAAACCACGTACATAGTATGACCGTGATATACATATGGACAGCCAATGAGCCCATACATCCACGGTCTTGCGCTACCTCATTTGGGTCTATATTAACCCATCTATGACTGGCCAAGAATCAACAAATCCCGGTGAGCTGATCCTATATCAGACTGCAGACGGCAAATCTCAGGTTCAGGTACGCCTTGTTGAGGGGACGGTTTGGCTATCACAACGGCTCTTGTCTGAGTTATATCAGGTCAGCGTTAAAACCGTAAACGAACATCTCATCAATATTTATGATGAAGGTGAGCTTCATCCACAGGCAACTATCCGGAAATTCCGGATAGTTCAAATCGAGGGCGAACGTGAAGTAAGTCGTCTGGTTGATCACTACCGCTTAGAGGCGATTCTAGCCCTTGGCTACCGTGTCCGCACGCCCCGTGGTGTAGAATTTAGGAAATGGGCCACGACACAGCTACAGGAGCTGCTGGTTAAAGGCTTTGTCATGGATGATGAGCGACTCAAAGAGGGTCGCAGTATAGGTGCCGATTATTTCGAAGAATTACTTGCGCGGATTCGCGACATTCGGGCCAGCGAGAAACGCTTTTACCAAAAGATTAAAGACATTTATACACTCGCTATTGATTATGATGCCAACGCCGATGCTACACGAACGTTTTTCCAAACAGTGCAAAATAAATTACATTGGGCCATTACTGGGCTAACTGCTGCAGAGATAATTACTCAACGCGCAGATGCCAACAAACCCAATATGGGTTTGACCAATTGGCAGGGTCAACGTGTTCGTAAATCTGACGTTGGCACTGCTAAAAATTATTTAGCGCAAGAAGAGATCGAACAGCTCAATCGTATCATCACTATGTACCTGGATTACGCCGAACTGCAGGTCAATAATCGCAATCCCCTCTATATGGCCGATTGGCAGAAAAAACTAGACGGCTTCCTGCAATTTAATGAACAAAATATATTAACGCATGCCGGAAAGGTATCATCCGACATTGCACAAGCCCACGCCGAAGCCGAGTATGCTCGTTTTAATCAAGCACGCCTTGATCAAGAGGCACAGGATGCTGATGCTGAAGATTTAGATCACCTACGCCGCATTGAGCGTAATCAGCAAGGTGATCCATCTGAGTAACCACAGAGTGGTCAATCATTTATTTATGCAATTTATAGTCAGACCATAATTCTGGCCGTAATCCCACCTAGCTACATCCCAGCAACTAAGCCCGTTGGTCCAAAACTTTCGTCACGTGTATTCTGGTCAGACAATGAAACTGATGAGGTAGATAGCGAATGTTCAACCGACCATGTTGCCGACATCAGCAAAATACTTTTCACTGCTGTAGTTTCTTGCGCTTGGCATTCGCCCATTACCCCCCAAGTCAGCCCCCATGATCCCCTTTTGGCTGACCTGAACAGATGGACAATAGATTGCATTTTTTGCAATGTTTTGTACACTTAATTCATGCAAGGCATCAAGCAGCTACAGCGTATTTTGGATGGTCTCTACACTGGCAAACATTACTTATTTGCCAGCAGTGACTTACGTGCTGGCCTTCCCGGTTTATCGGATGCCGCCTTTGCGCCGCTGCTCAGTCGGGCGGCCCGTGATGGGATTATCGAGCGAGTCTGTCGTGGGGTCTATCTCAACCCGCGGGCTGACTATCAGCCTGGGCTGGTGCTTTACCACACGGCGGCGCGTCTGCGTGCTGGGCACTATGTGTATTTGTCGCTCGAGAGTGTCCTGAGCAATCATGGGATTATTTCACAGATGCCGATAGATCGGATTACGCTGATAACCAGTGGTCGAAAGGGCGAGATTAATTGCGGGCGTTTTGGCCGAATTGAATTCACTCATAGTAGTCGTTCTATTTCCGATTGTGCTGATCAACTTAGCTACGCCGATGATTTACGCCTGTGGGTTGCCTCGCCACGGTTAGCATTTCGTGATTTGCGATTTGTTGGTCGCAACCTCGATTTAATTGATGCAAGCTTATTAGAAGAGATCGTTTCATGAGTCGATTTTCAGAAGTCGTTAACACTGCACAAAGGCAGAGTGGCATTCACACCCTGCAGCCTGTTGTCGAAAAAGAATTACTGCACCATGAAATACTTGCTGCTATGGCACGGGGTGGCTTATTACAGGACCTCACCTTTATTGGTGGGACTTGTTTACGTATGTGCTATGGGTCTAAACGCCTCAGCGAGGATTTAGATTTTACCGGTGGTCTTGAGTTTAAGAAACAAGATCTGCGTGACATCAACTCAGTGGTTCAACGCAGCATCAAAGAAACGTATGACCTTGATGTCGAAATATCTGATCCCAAGCATAAACTGGATTCTGAGCAGGGTAATGTATCGACCTGGAAGTTTCAAATCTTAACCAACAAAGGTAGCAAGCATTTACCACAGCAACGCATCCATGTGGCTATTTGTGCAGTGAACAGCTATCAGCGACAGCCAATGGTGCTACAGAATCATTATAATATAGACCTTGGGACCAGTGGATTACTTATTCAAGCCGAAACATTGCACGAAATCATGTCAGATAAATTGCTCGCCTTTGCCAGGCGGCCAAACCGGATTAAGTCACGCGATGTCTGGGACCTGTGCTGGCTCAGGCAACAAAACCAAGATGCCGACGCCGAACTTTTCTTTGACAAATGTGATGAACGTGAACTGCCACACCATGAGGTTCAGACAGCTCTGGCATTGCGACTCAGTGAGTTACGCACCCATGAAAAAGAGTTTCACAAAGAGATGTCTCGATTTTTATCACAAGACCAATTGCCGCAAATCCAACAAGACGGTTATTGGTCGTATCTAACAAAGACCATAGAAGAGCTCTGCGCTCGAATTTATCCAGACATCCTAAACGGATAAGCTGCGATGCGTAAATCAAGCACTCTATTTACTCGCCTTGTTGGCCGCGTCTTCTTTAGCGAATATTTTTTAATGAAACTATTATAAAACTATTGGACAGGCCCTAAACTTCACTTATCTCGAATGCCTGTGCAAATCGAAATATCTTTTGCCGAATCGGATTTCGGCGCACCCAGGAGGGCTGTCTTGTTTTCGAGCGCAACTTATATTTTCATGGTGTTGTAATGTAGCAGAACACTGTCTCTAGCATAAAAACAAAAAAGATGTCAGGTGATTATTTATTCCTTATCTATGATTGGTATTTCTTTAATCGCTGTCTGCAAAGCTAACACATCATCTTCGAAGGCCTCATCCCAACAATGGGAAGCTTTTTCTTCGTCGATCACTTCTAGACACCAAGCGCTTTCATACTCTAGACGATATATATGGATATCATAGTTATGACCATTATAGCTATACTGCTGGCTCTGCGGAGAATCTATTATCGCTGGATCAGCCTCGGCTAAGGCATTGTCGCGCTCCTTATCGCCTGCATCCGATGAGCCGAAGAGCATGTGGGTCACCTTTTCCCCATTCATCCCGGTTTCTTCCATAGTCTCTCGAACCAACAGGAGATCATCAGCATATTTGGCCAATTTGTCTCTTGACTGCTTATTCCACTTGGGGCCATAACTGGCAAGCAAATATTCTCCAGCTGCATTGACGATTTTCTTGGCCTGCTGGCGACTTTCAAAATGCTTGGCCCACTTTTTAATAGCCGATTTTTTACTACCTGCTTTCAGGATATCTAAGGCGACGCTGATGATAACGAAATCCGATTTATAATGGTCATCGAGCTCATCTTGATTCGGTGTCATATACAATCCTCCTCATCCCTTCTTCTATTATCACACAAGGTGAAAGTCGATCAACAATGCACAGTCTTAAATGGGCAGTGATCTCAGCGCGGTAAAGCTGCTATCCCTCTATTTATCGGAGCACGCGACTCACACGCTGCGTCTACCCCTTGCATCGCCGGCTTTGATTGAGCACAATGTTCGAGTCATGACCGTCCCTCCACCGTCACATAATTTTTCTGCCCCTAAGGACGCACTCCCACGGCCACGTTATAGATCGCCGCAGGAGTTTGGCTGCGCTGCCTGTCGTGATGCTTTTGGCCTCGACAGTTTTGATAAACGCGAAATCCCTGAGGTCTTTGCTTCGATTTCTCAGCAACTCGGCCGGCCTGCCAAGGCGTGGACCAAACATTTCTATGCTTGCCAAGCCTGTGATTCGATTTGGCTACTAATTTTTAACCCGAAAGAACTGATGTACCAGCAAATAGCGACGCCCCTAGGGACATCACGAGCTTTGCTGCCAGAAGCGCAGATTGAAGATCTCATGCCTTTACTGTTTGCGTCTGCGCCGATTGATGAATGTGCCGAGCAGGCATTGTGGGAATTGGATTATCCAGCACAGACACTGTGGGATTTATTGGTGGCTGCTTGGCGGCATCCGGAGATCGAGCACAGTCGTCAGGCTGACATACTACGACAATTAGCGCGCTTAGTCTATTCGCGCAATCCATTTCATCAGATGCAGCAAACGCGCGCACCAAATGAACAAGCACTAATTTATGACGATCGCGGTTTTGCCCGTGACCTTGTCGCTATTGAGCAGGCCTTGTTATCACCTGAAAATCCCTGGCGTTATTTTCCCAACATCGCCGATCATGCTGCACTGCTGCGCGCCTATTTTACCACGCTCAATAACTTGGACCATCAAAATGGTTCGTCAGCATCAGGGGCAACGCAATCGCCAGTAGTCACCAATGATTTACCTATTCAAACTGAAAAAAATAATTCGGGGCTCGCTGTTCTAACTACTAGCGACGCTAGCATTTCAGGTAACCCCAAGGCAGCGGCGCGGCGGAGGCAACAGTCAGAACAAACGCAGCAGGAACAGAACCCGCACTTAGG
>CBDUFM010000076.1:0-8613 GCA_965366325.1 uncultured bacterium | reverse complement strand
GGCTTTAAAGGCTTTATTAAAATAATACTGGTCGCTAAAACCAACGATGTCGGCAATTTCTTGGGCACTGCGATCACTATTGCGTAATAATTGGCAGGCGCGTTTCATGCGTTCGCTGTGAATTAATTGATGGAGAGATTGTTTGCAGGATTCTTTGACGGCATGGCTGCAGCGTGACGGTGACAGCGACAGGTGTCGGGCAAGGGATGCGAGATGTAAATCAGTACCAGCGCTTTGCTGAATAAAATCCATGATGTCTTGTTGGCGCGGTGGCATCTGTGGATCAATGCTTTTGAGCTGTTGCACGTGTAAAACCAAGGATTGTGCGAGAAATTCGGCAATCGGATAGAGTGCTTGTACACGTTTGCTGTTTCGTTTGGGTAGGGCGGCGTAGCTTTGTAAAAATGCCTGTTTAAACAGCGGATTTAACGCGGGTTGTTCGGTTTTTTTATGCGTTTGCCATTGGCCGAGGAAACAGGTGCCGAGGTGATTACCATTGAGGAACATCGGTACGGCAATTTCGCGCACGCCTTTCCAGCAGACGTGTTCAAAAGCTGTGCGTTTTTTTTCACCGACCGCATTCATGTGGTAGCGACAATGATCAACACAGCGTTGGCTGAATTGTTGTTTACACACGGCGTTGTATTGATGGCTATGACGCAGACGTGAAAACAGGGCCCTACCAGCGTGATCGTGAAAGTAGCCTTCACGGTCAATAATCGTCACCCGCACTGCATAGTGTTCTTCGATGCTCTGTATGGAGCGCTCAAGGGCATCTGCATCCATATTTGTCATATAAAGCAGTATAGTAGCTTTAAATTACAAATAAATAGCATGCTAGTCCATTTTCAGCGGCCTAGCGTCGCTATAGAATCTGCGTCAGGAGCACAGACATGAGCAGTCTCGTAGAAGCACAGCAATCTCAGCAACACGCAGCGTCAGCAAGCAGCGGCACAGCATTGGCAGCGACTTTGCAGGCATCTCTTTCTGCCTGGTGGGCAAGTAGCCAGACAGAGATAGCACGCTCGGCGAGCGATGCGTTGTTTTATGGGGTGGCTTATGATGCCTGGGGTGTGCAGACGCAGCAGAAGGCGTTGTCAGTCGCCGGTTTTTTAGCGCTGCGCGGAGACGCCTTAGCCAAAGAACAGTTTTTAGATTTGCTGCGGTATAATTTACGCACGCATAAATCATCAACAGGTGTTGGCAATGATGGGGTGCAGTGGGGTCACAATTGGATATCGGTGCTTGGGATTGAGCGCATGATGTTTGCCCTCGAAGAGGCCATCGATGCAGCATTAATTCCCGCTGCTGAATTAGCAGATCTCAAACGTGTCCTTGTATCTGAGGCTGATTGGATTTTAAAAGAGTATCCCATCGTCGCTGGATTGGTCGATAATAATAAGCCCGAGAGTAATATCTGGAATGGCGCTATTTTGCATCGTGTGGCCTTGATGTATCCAGACACGCCGAACGCAGAGGCGTATCGGGCGAAGGGGGATATCTTTTTATTAAACGGTATTTCGATTGAGTCCGATTTGGATTCAGATGCTGTCGTAGCAGGCCATGTGTTGAAGGAGGCTGTGGTCGGCGCCAATTTTTATGAGAGCATGGCCTTAAATCATCATCATTATTTAAATGTTGGCTACATGGTGATTTGCTTATCGAATATTGCGATGTTGCATTTTACGTTTAAGCGCTTGGGGCAGGAAGCGCCAGCGACGCTGTATCATCATGTCGAAAAATTATGGTCCTTAATTAAAATGCTGACCTTTGATGATGGTCGTTTATGGCGTATCGGTGGCGATACGCGTGCGCGCTATTGTTATTGTCAGGATTATGCCCTGCCGATGTGGGCCTTTATTCAGGATTATATGGGCGAAGATTGTTCTGCATATATTGCTGGCTGGTCGGCGCAGGTCTTGAAGGAGCAGGCCTATAATAAAACGTCGGTTGGGAATGAGATGTATCTGAGTGGGCGTTTATCAGAAATGTATGCACACTCGCCCTTGTATTTTACCCGCCTAGATAGCGATCGCGCCTGTACCTTGGCGATGACGGTGGCATGGATGCCCTATTATTCCGATGCTCAGATAGCTGCGGGCGAAAAACGACAGGATGCTTGGTACGACGCTTATCATGCTGCTTATGCGGTGCGTGGTGAACAGCGTTGTGCTTCGTGGGTGTGGGATGCGGGTGAAGGCCCAACTGGGACCTGTGTGCCTGCACAAGCCAGTGATGTAGCGGAGTGGGGTATAAACACCTTTCCATTGATTCGTGCCATGGGCGACCGCAGTGGTTATAGGTTAATCGAACAAGACGGTGCTAGTTTTGATGGCGGTTTTGCCAGTATTGGTCGTGTACAAATTATGGATCACGGTGTTGTTGGCGAAGGCGGTTGGCAGGGTTATCCCATTGCCGCAGTGCAGAACTTAGTCATTGCCTTACCAGATGATAAAACCTGTGTCTATGTACAATACGCAGAGACGACTGGCTCGCATTATTTTACGGAAGTCCAGGGCCTGCATTTGAAGCTGCCGAATGATTTGTGGAATGGTTTTAATCGTGATGTGACGGGCGCTGATTACCAACAGCGTTTACAAGGCGATGACGGTGTCGGAGGCATTATTGATACGCAGTCGACTTCTCTTGTTGTCGATGAGAAATTGAGCGTGCAGAGTTTTTATCAGCGCAGTGATCTTGATCAGAATCAATCTTTGCGGATTAAACGTCAGGAAAAACGCGGCACGGGCTTACGGCATTTAGGGCATACGCAGGTGCAACGTGTCGGTGGTTGTTTATTTACCGAAGATATATGCGCGCCGTGCTTTGCCCCTGATTTTCGTCAGCGTGTCGCAGATAAAACCTGTTTAATTAATGGTGCTTTTGCTATTAGCTGTGATGCAAACGCAAGCTTGACCGTTGTCGACGAAGAGCACAGCGTAGCGGCGCTTAGCTGTTTACACTTATCAGACGGCAAACAGCATTATTTTATTGCAGCTAATTTTTCATCTGTTGATCAGGAGATAGCGCTGCCGGATAGATTGAAAGTCTTGGCCAGTAGCAAAACCACGCCATTAAAAAATCTAGCGACAGCAGTATTAGCGCCACTAGGTTTTGTGTTTGGAATTATTGCGGAGCGTTAATTGTTCAATCGTAAGTGCCTGATTGTAACATGAGATTAATCTCTAATTCAATCAAGGCACGTTGCGTGGTGGCAACTGGCAAACCAATTTCAGCGGCTAGTTTACGAACGGTCCAGCGGAGTCCGCCTTTGGGTGGACTCATTGCGATTTGTTTGATCTCGTCTAATTTTTCTGGCGTCAGAACATCACGGGGACGACCGGTTAATTCACCGTAGTCACTGACTTTGGAATCTTGATTGTCGCCAGTCCAGCGGCCGCGCCACTTGACCACGGTGTTTTCGTGAATGTTTAAGCGTTTGGCGATTTCTTTATTCTTTAAGCCTTCACCTAGCAACAGGACTATCAATGCGCGGCACTTTTCTTTTTCGCTAGACTGCGGATTGGAAGCAATCCGTTTCAATTCATTGCGTTGACTCGTGCTGAGGACGACGGCGCGACTTTCCCAAGGCATAAATACTTCTCCACTAAGTTTATAGGTTCGACCTATGTGACGCAAATAGTCTATGTACCTAATGCAGTGATGCTACAACGGTGTCGGCGTAGCAGGGTATGTTTTGACGGCATCTCAGTGCTGTGTAATAAAGATTTAGCGAACAAAATTGCTTATTCTTCGAGCAATATGATGCTTTCTGGATTATACAGGCATACCTCACCGTTATGCATGCGACGGGTCGGTATGTAGTGGCGGTCGATGTTGCCGTGGATGCAATGCACAAAGTCTTCGAGCAAGACATTGTTGAAGAGGTACCAGTCATGCGAAAAGTTGCTGCTTTTCAGTGGATTATCGAGGCGGTCTTGCTTATCCAACACGGTGAATTGTTCTTCGCAATTAATGTTGATCGATTTGCGGTGGCGGTTGTTGTGCGGTAGGCCAGTGCGGCCTGCACGTTCTGAGACCAAGCTGAGTTGCTCGTCATACGGGTTTTGATAATTGCTTAATCCGTGGCAATGACGGTACAAAGATGCTGATTTAGGGTTGTCACTGCGTAGCGAGCGGCTGGAGATATCGGCGCCGACGAGTGCAACTTGGCTGACACTCCAAAAGCTGTTTTTAAATGATTGTTTTTCATCGGCGAGCGTCATGGCTTCGCGTAATACAAAGGCGCCGCTACCATGTGCAAGCACATGCACATCAATGCTGCAGTCTTTTTGGCGTGCGCAGAGCATAACGATGCAATCGTCACGGATTTTTTTAGCAGCTTCGCGCGCGGCGTCACGGTCATCCCAGACATTGAGCGAGCCACTAGGAGCCACCCAATCAATACCGACAACTAGGCCTTCGTGACCTTGAGCTTTGAGCTGTTTGGCAAATTGACGTTGCGTGCTTAGTGCTGCTTGGGCATCTGCCTGCTCACTGTGGATCAGGCACACTACTGAGCCTGTGTTATCCAACGCCTCGCTGAGGGCTGTCTGCCATTCTTTACGCGTGCAGCTATGATCCGAGCTGACATCTTGATCATGCGGAACGGTAAGAAATAAAGTCGCGCCCATTTCATTGAGGAGGGCTGTGGTTTTCGCTTTTTTCTTACGCATGCTTATCATGAAATCGGCCATTGTGATCCTTTGTATGCTGATCGAGTAACAGTACTCCCAACCAGCTTAGGCGAGGGTGCTGCCCTGCAATATGACGGACTGTTTATGTTGCTGCGTCTCTGTCACCCAGTGCTATACCTAGATGAATTTTGTAAGTGAATGTATATACATGACTTGGGATCATCTAATTAATCGGCTGCTTCGGTGAATTTCGAGGAATATGTCCTAAGTTATGAAATAGTAGTGGGATAGGGTAGTCCGTTTGGTCATGATGGTCACAAAGTGCATTGCGGCACATTTATATAGGCATCAGCTCAAGTAACTGCTGTTACCAGCCTGAAGAGGATGTGCATGCTCAAGAATCAAGACAGCCAGCCACAAGAAAATGCGGATTTTGCGCTAACTAAGCCAGCAGCCGCGCAAGAGGATCTGGGCAAGCGCCTCGCACGTCATGGACTTTTGTTTTTCATCATCATCTCGGTTGTTATTCATCTGAGCGGTCTATCACCGGTTATCATTGAGCAGCTCATTCCCGAAGAAGAGCCAGTACTGATAAGTGCCGAAGAGCTCGCGGCAGAAGCAGCAGCATTGGCAAAACAAGAGCAGTTAGAATTAATCGAGTTGAAAAAGCAGTCGCTGCGCGAGCAGATGAAGCAAAGTTTTGATGCGATTGCTGAGGACGTAGAAGCAGACGTGGTAAAGGATGTTTGGGAAGATGTCGAAGAGCAGTTGCAGGAGAAGTTTAGTGATCTTGAAGCTGTGATGAGCCAAGAGGATTACGACCTCGAAACATTTAGCGATGATTATATGGAACTGTCTGCGGATATGTTTGAAGAAACGGCAGACATTATGAAGGAGATGCTGCGCGAGGAATTGCTGTCTGCGATGCTGGCGCAAGTGCATGATCATACCGCCAAGAAATTAGCCCAAGATTTGGATAAGCGTTTTGAGGAGCGTCAGGGTGCACGCGAAGAAAAGCGTCTCACCGATGCGGCTAAGCGTGACACCAAGCGACGCCGTGATGAAGTTAAAAAACAGACGGAGAAATTAAAAAAGCAGGCCGAGCAGATTGTAAAAGAGCAAGAGGCGCTGGCTGCTCTAGAGAAAAATCCTGAACAGAAGAAATCTGATTTGGTAAAAAAGCAGCAACAGGTACAGAAAAAAACGCAGACCCTCAGTAAAGATCTGGCGGCATTAAAAAAAGAAATCGCGGAAATCGTGCCGGATGTGGGCGAACGTCACCAAGAGCAATTGCAGTCAAAGAAGCTCGATACGGCAGGCGAACAGCAGGAACAGGCACAGCAGGAACTCAGTAAGAATCAAGATGCGCAGCAGGAAATGCAGGAGGCGCTACAGGCGCTTAAAGAAAGTAGCGCAGAATTGGCAGAGCTGAGTAAGGACATGCATAAAGGTGAAGAGATAGATGAGATTGCCCGTGAGGCAATGAAGAAGGTGATAGAGGCGCAGCTTAAGAAAAGTATTGAGGAAAAATTTGATAAAGAACTCACAGAGCAGTTAGTGCCGAAGAGCACGGAGCAAGTTATTAAGCAGGCTAAAAAGTATCTTGATGATTTTAAGATGGATAAGGATGAGGAACTATTGGCGCAGCTTAAGGAGGAAGTGTCTGCGGCTTTGGCTGAACAGGTGCCTAAGGAAATGACGGATGAGGCTGAAGATTCGGCCATGAAAAAAGCCGAAGAGAAGCATAAACTTGCGGCTGTTGAGGCAGGTGCGGAGTCCTTGGCATTAACTGAGTCGGCAAAAAATATCGCGAAGGATATTGCTCGCGCAGAAAAGAATCGAGCAAAGGAAACAAGGGCTGAAGTGGATCAGGCAGCGCGTAAAACGGAGCTTGGAGATATGTCTGAGGCGATGGCGGCCTTAAAGTCGAAAATGGACATGTTAAGCAAAGCGGAAAGCATGGCCAAGCAAATACGTGATGGTCGTGGCGACATGGGCGAGCTGGGTGAGATGCTGTCGATGATGGAAATGATGGAGGACGGTAGCGGTAGTGGATCGATGCCACCGGGTATGAGTTTGCCATTTAGTCGGCCGGGCCCAGGTAAGGGTGGGCCGTTTAATGCCAAGACCTATCAGCAAATGTTAGACATGTCGAAGGCGCGGCAGAATCCAGACGCAGCCTATGAAGACATCCAACGTGAAGCCGATAAATTAGTTTCAACAGCATCGGATTTCCCGAGTAAACGTTCAGCCATTATTGTTGATACCAATCCAGCGAGCGATGAACAGGCCGTGCAGGAAGAGCAGGCACGGGTTTTAGCCGAACCATCGTTTAAGCCGATTCAATATGGTTTTGCCACGATGCGTAAAGAAGAGGTGGTTTTAGATGCGGATTTATCAGAGTGGGATTTAAGTCGTAAGCAATATACCCGTATTTTGCAAACCAGCCCAGAACCAACCTATTGGTCTGATGCAGAGGCCATGCCCTTGTATATGATGTGGGATCACAAGGGCTATTATATTGCTGCCGTAGTGCGTAATGATGAAATTAATGTGGTGCCAAACGCCGGTCAATTTTGGGTGGGTGATTGCATTGAGATTTGGATGGATACTTCGAATAAGCGAGGCCCCTTGATGAGCTACTTGGAAGCGGCGCAAATGTGGCTGTTTCCGAATGGTAATAAGGCCAACCCAGAAATTATTGGCGGCATTGGTCATGGACGTTTGAAGGGGCATGGTATGCGCTTTAAAAAGGACGATCCTGGGATTCAATATGCATCAAAAAATATTGCAGGTGGCTATCAAATAGAAATATTTATTCCACAAAGCATCCTTCATGGTCCTAAATTTGAGGCGGGTAAATACCTCGGTTTTCAAATTGCATTTAATAGTGTTGCCAAGACAACCGGCGCGGCATGGGCCTTGCGCGTGCATCATAGCTGGGAGCGGCCGGATACCTGGGGCGATGTGTTACTGCTCGGTTCGGATGCAGATCTGAGTTTTTGTAAGGACGATGCTGGCGAAGAAGCGCTGACCGTGCTCGTGCCGGGTGAATCAATGCGGGTTAAAATCCATGACCCAGACATGAATTTGAGTCCGCGTTTTAAGGATCAGATATTTTGCCAAGCGATTGGCGCACTTGGCCACGGGCAGATGCTGGTCTTAGGCGAGACAGAGCCAGATAGCGGTATTTTCATCGGTGCTCTGGAGACTCATTCAGCGTACATTGGCTTGCAGGACGGGTCGTTACCGGTTGAGCCAGGACAGAGGGTCAAAGTGGTTTACTTAGACCAACGTAGAGATTATGGCGAAGCAAATAAGCGTATAGAAAAAGAGTTAATGGCCTCGTGGCCTACGCTGCGCTTAGGTAAACATTAAAACAACTGATTAATCAAGGGAACGAATATGTCTATTTTTATTGAAAAAATTATGGAAGCAGGCGAGAGCATGATTCCACTCGCTGTCTGTTCTATAATCAGTATCGCTGTCATCATTGAGCGGGTTGTGCATTTGCGCAAACGCAATGTGCTAGACGAAGGCTTGATCGCAGCCGTCTCTAAAAGTGTTGGCGATGGTGATTTGGATGCGGCGCGAAAGGCGGGTAGTGCTTCGTCGACTCTGTTTGGTGCGATCGTTGATAAGGGCATCGAGTCCCATCAGATTGAAGGCGCTGATTTAGAAGAGGCCCTCACGGAAACGAGCGCGCGTGAATTGCCACATCTAGAAAAATTCTTAAATGTGCTGGCATTGATCGGTAACATAGCCCCTTTACTTGGTTTATTTGGAACCGTGTATGGAATGATTTTGTCATTTGATGAAATTGCCTCTGAGAGCGTTGATAAAGAGCTGATGGCACGAGGTATTTCGGTTGCCTTGATAACCACTGGAACCGGGCTTTTGATTGCGATACCGGCGATCATTGCCAATAATTATTTCCGTGGTCGTGTTGATTGTTTTTATAAAGAGGTAGAAGAGG
>CBDUFM010000075.1:0-8630 GCA_965366325.1 uncultured bacterium | reverse complement strand
GTGATTTTCATTCATGAACTGGGGCATTTTTTGTTTGCGAAATGGGCGGGCGTAAAGGTCGAACGTTTCTCGATCGGTATGGGGCCCATCATCTGGAGCCGCAGCATCGGTGAGACCGAGTACGCACTGTCGATCCTGCCGATTGGTGGTTATGTGAAAATGCTCGGTCAGGAAGATATGCCTGGCCAAGCGGTCGAAGTGAAAGATGAACGCAGTTATTCAAATAAACACCCCGGTTGGAAAGCAGCCATTTTATTTGGTGGTGTCTTATTTAATATCGTGTCGAGTTATATTTTATTGTTGGTGCTCGCGTGGTACGGCCTCCCGGTGGTCAGTCCACAAGTGGGTAGCGTGACGCAATATGTGACCGACCAAGATGGTCAACAGCAAGAAACGCCAGCGTGGAAAAACGATTTACAAATCGGTGATCGCATTTTAAGCGTTAATGGGAAAAAGGTTCGTTCGTACACAGATATTATGATGTACAGCATGGCCGAAAGTACCGGCACTATTGATATGCAGATACGTCGTCAGGACGGCACGGAATATGCAGTAGAGATGAACGGCGTTTATGATCGCGCGCGTGGCACGCATACATTGGGTATCGAATATCCATCAGGTTTACGCACGGCACATATTGCCAGTTTAAGTGGCGTAGAGCCAGCCTTACAAGTTGATGATCGCATTGTGGGGATCGAAGGTGAAGAAGGTAATTTTGATGAAATGCAATTGGTTGGCGGTCAACTGTATAATCGTTTGGCTAGTTATGTTGGTACGGAAGTGCAATTACGGGTTGAGCGCGACGGACAAACCTTAGAGGTGCCCTTTACTTACGCAGGACAAAGCTCCTCGGACTTATGTGGTCCAAGTTTGGGAAGCATGGTTATGGCTGGGGCGGTGATGGATGATTCGCCAGCGGCAGCGGCGCAGGTACAGCCAGGCGATTATATTAGTCGCGCAAACAATGAACGTGTTATCAATGGTTTTCACTTAACTGGGATTGTACGTAATGCAGCTCTTGCAGATAAACCAGTGGTTTTGGAAATCTATCGTTATGATGAAGAAGCGCATGTCTTTAGGCCCCTAACGTTGACCATGCGAACGACTATCGATTCTCATACAGGTAAAAGCATTATTGGTATTCTCATGCACCAGAGTTTGACGGGGCCCTATTTATTGCCACTCAATGAGCAACAGGCACAGGGCATGGACACAGCGGGGATTCAAGTTGGTGATCATATCATTGATTGGGAGCCAGTGCACACAGATGGTGAAAAACAGAAATTGGAATCACTGCGTTTATTGGTCGCACAGGGTGCTACCTTTATAAAGTTGCCATTTGCTGAGTCATTAGAAGCGGAGCTGGATGAGGTAAAACCCTTGGGGTTTTGGGCGAAGCTGTTTCAGGTTAAAGCGAAGCCAAGTCTCTGGTCGCGCCTAGGTGGCGCCCGCGTGCGTAAGGCAGCGGATGAGCAGAGTCGTTTATTGGTCGATCAAATTGATACAGAAGATGCGCAAAAAAGTGAACAATACGAAATTGATTTAACTAAATTCGATAAACAGCAACGCGCTGTGTTTTATGCGCTTGAAGCCGGTGATTATATTGTCGACAGTCGCTCGGTTATGGCAAATGGACAGCCAGCCTTGGTAGTGGTTCGTGGGGCAGCGCCAGATGCGGTCGCGTGGCGCCAGGTCAAGCTCAGCAACTACGGCTCTCTGTTATTTACGATGCCGGAAGAGTTGCCGTATAAATTGGAGTCATGGACAGAGGGGTTTAGTGTCGCCAACGATATGTGTAAGCAGATGATCGTCACCACACTCGGCATCATTCCACGTTTTTTCAAGTCACCAGAAAAGGGTGGCATAGATGCCTCTAAATCATTGAGTGGTCCGATTGGCATTTTCACGGGGATGAAGCAGAAGACCGAGTACTTCGGGTTTGCGAGTTTCTTGAAACTGTTGGCCTTTATTGGGATTAACCTGTTTTTGGTGAATCTGCTTCCGATACCGATAGTTGATGGTGGCCAGTTGGTGTTCTTGGCCATCGAAGTGATCATCCGTCGCCCAGTGCCACCGCTGGTTCACGAGATTGCCGGTTATATTGGGCTCCTATTAATCGTCTCTTTAATGATATTTGTTTTAGGTATTGATATCGATCGCCACTTTTTGTAGTGGCGTAGTGAATTGATGCTTCAGATTACTTGCTAACGGACACGCAGTCCCATAGGATGTGAACGTGCACAGCATTCGCCTTATCTGTTTGATGGTACTCGCTTTGAGAGGCCTTGCGGCGCAGGAAATCCTGCGTGAGCAACTGCCTAGTGGGCTGACGCTGATTGTACGTGAAAATCATTTGACCCCAGCTGTCACGATGGTCTTAGCCGTCAATGCCGCGCCGCAGTATGAGGGCTCGTTATTGGGGAGTGGCGCAAGTGAACTGCTGCGCCGACTCAAGTCGCAAACACTACCTGCTCACTTAGCAGAATTGGTTCAACGCAGCGGCCACCGCTTAAGCGGTCACACCACCGTTGCTTACACAGCCTATACCATGGAAACAACCCAGGAGCATATCGATAGCGCCCTGCAGGCCTTTGCGGGCATTGCCGCAAACCGTAGTTATAATCAGACGGCCTTTGAGCGTCATCGTAACGCATTATTAACAGTGCAGCAGCATCGTGACCTGAGCGTTGATCATCAAATAGACCTTTCTTTGCACCGGGCGTTTTATCGTCAGCGCTCGCAGGCTGTGTCTGTAAGTGGTGAGAGTCTGCCGCTGCAGCGTCTGAATTTAGAGGAATTGCGCCGTTATGATCAGGAGCGTTATGTCAGCGGCAATATGACCTTACTGGTGAATGGAAATATATCGACGGATATTATTCGAAAATCAGTGGCGCAATTTTTTGCATCTGTCCCCCAAGGATTTACCGCTGATCATTTATTAACGCGCGAAGCGCCAATGTTGGCGTCACGCAGTTTAAATGTCGAGCATGGCGAGTCTGATCCAGAATTAGTGTTAGCGTGGAGAACAGTTTCGCAAAAACACAGTGATCAGGCAATTATCTCGTTTATTGCGGCCTATTTGAATGCCGCTAATTCGCCCTTGCGTGCAGCCCTGCAAAGTAAGCAGTTGGCAGAAGCTGTATCGGTCGAACATAAAAATACCATCGGTGCGCCAGGTTATTTACAGATTCGCGTTCGTTTGCGCGGTGAAGACACCCAGCAAGTGATGTCAGTTATTGGTGATGCCCTTGCTCAATTGCAGGACAGTCCGTTAAGCGTTGACCAAATTGCGCAGATTCAAAAACAATTACAGCGCGAAGATTTAATGAGTGCCCAGAGCACACTAGAAATTTCAGAGGAAATGTTGCGTTGGGAAATTGAAGCGGGGGTGCCTGGTTATGGTGAACAAATGCGAGCGATACGCCAACGGGTGAAACCGCAGCATATTCAAAAAGCAGCCTTGCAGTATTTTAGATCATCACGCTCTTGTAAGTTAACCGTTAAAGCGCCGCCAATAGAGTCGACGAATCCGGATGTGTTGGTAACGCCGCAGGCAACGACCACCGTGCCGCCGCGTGTTAAAGAATTGGAAAATGGCGTGTCGATCATTGAGCGGCCCTTGCCAATGGGCTTGGTGCATATTGTCCTATCTTTAGGCGTTGATTTTTCGGATGATCGCCGCCGAGGAATTAACGAATTATTGTCGCGCATGATTACACTGCGCACTGCAACCCGTAGTTCGCAAGACTTAAAGGCTATGTTGGCTGAAAAGGGTATGCGGCTTAAGACGTTGAACTCATCGGATTCGCTGCAGCTGCAGATTACTTGTTTCCCAGAAGACACCTTGTTTGCGGTCGGTTTGCTCGCTGATTGCGTCACGCGCCCCAATTTCCAAGAGGTGGAACTAGAGACCTATCGCCAACAGTTAATAGAAGAGATCGCGGGACAAGAGCGTTCGCATTTATGGAAGCATAATCTACGACAGCAGGTGATGAATACGTTGTTTGCCGATCATTACGTGAGTTATTCACGCTTTGGCAACGCTGGCACCTTAAAGGATATTGATGTTAAGGCCCTACACGATCATTTGCGCTACTTAGTTCATGGCCCTAATGTGGTGGTGTCTATTTATGGTTCATACGATGAAAAGAAGACGGCATCTTTTTTAAAGCAGCATTTATCTAATGCGCGTCTCTTTCCCGCTGGTCAGCGATTGCAGCCGCGCGGTGCGGCGTGGCCGGCCTTTAAATCACTAAGCGGTAGTATCAGTGGTGATGTAGATGCATTGGCAATGGTATGGCGAGCGCCTGCTATTGGTGACAGTCTACGTGATAAAGTTGCGATGGATGTTTTGGTTGCATTAATTGGTGGAGTTAATGGGCGTGGTGGCATGATGGCTGAGCTGGCTAAATTACAGGATCGTGATCCTATTTTAGATAGTAGTATGGAAACCTATGAATTTGATAAGCGTGGTTTATGGTTGTGGCTTTTGCGCGTTGATACCCTGCAGTCGGCAGCGGTTCGAGATTTAATTGCAACGTCAATTAAGAAAGTCATGGCTGGCATTGAGAGTAAGAAGAATGCAATGACTGAGCAGGCTATTTATCGTGCGAAGCAAATATGTAAAACGAATCATTTGTTAAATGATAAAAATCAAGGCGAGGCTGTCTTAACGCATGCGGATATTGTGTTGCGTGAGTCCAGTCTGCAGTCAGTGACTGACTACAATGCGGTATTAGCGGACATCGGTTTGGAGGATGTGCGTCGCGTTGGTAATTTATATGTTAAAGAGTTGGCGTATATTTTGCAGATGGCACCTGAGCGAGCAGAGGAGCCTAAGCTTGAGCCTGTGCAAAAGCCAGTATCGGATACACCAGCTAAAACGCCTGCTAAGGTCGAACAAGTAACAGAGCCTGTGCAAGCACCCTAGACCAGTAGGTCAAATTGCCTGAACCTGACGCATAATAAAATATTTGCTTAAGAAATGTCGAACATTTTTTGCAGTTCTTCTGCACTTAATGTTTCATCTTCGTTGTAATGCTCGGTATTGCTATCGATATTAACAAAGTTGATGGTCATTTCGCCAACTTGTTTAGCAATATTACTGGTTAAGTGTAGATCCGTCATTTCTTGAATGATGTAATCCATACTTAAGCCGTCTTTCAACAGTCCCTGAATGCGTTCCATGGTCTCTTTGGCTTGGGTTTCATCTTTGCCACCAAAGACAAAGGCTTCGCCTTCGGCATCAGGAAACATATCACTCATGTCTTCTAGCTGGGGACGAATGACTTGCTCTATGATCTCATTGATAATGCGATCACGTTCATCGGGCGGTAGCTCGTTCAAATCTTCTGGGAAGTCCTCTGGCATAGTAATGTTAGTGTACACGATTCTGAACAAAACAAAAGTGTCTTTAAGCGAGGGGTTTTGTTGTTCGTTTATGACTTGTTTACTGGTCTTGTGACGAGATTCTGTAGCGGTGAGTCTTAAGCAGCTCGTAGGTAAACGGCGGTAAGAGTTGCTACTGGGTAAGTTTTCCTATTATCAAAGGCATCCATGGATAACTCAGAAAACCCAAGTCTTCCTGATAATCACGACATTGATAAAACAGTGCCGACTGATTTTTCACGTTTGTCTGCGGATCCAGATAGAACGGTGCCTACCAATTTAAATGCTGGGCGCGAAGCAGAGACGCTGCCAACCATCGGCGGATCACGATCTAACGATACCATCATGATGGGCGATGCTGAGCAGCGTCCATCGGCCAATTTAGGGACACCAGAAATCCCCGGCTATGAGATTGTACGGATTCTTGGCGAGGGCGGTATGGGCGTTGTCTATGAGGCGCGCCAAGTAGCGGTCAATAGGACAGTTGCGATAAAGGTCCTGAAACCGGCGGTTGCTGCGGAGCCGGAATTCCGCGAGCGTTTTTTGCGTGAGTCTGCCGCCGCTGGTAGCGTCACCCATCCGAATGTGGTGCAGATATTTGATGCGGGCGAGGCTGATGGACACCTCTATATGACCTTTCAGCTTATCGATGGCGGAGATCTATCGGATTTGCTTAGAGAAAAGGGTTTACTCTCTGAATTCAAAGCGCTGCAAATTATAAAAGAGTGTCTGCTTGGATTGACTGCCATTCATGAGGCCGGTTTAGTGCATCGTGACATTAAACCCGGTAATATTTTCATGGAACAGGGACGCCGTCCGGTTATAGGTGATTTAGGTTTAGCACGGCAAACAAGTGGTGATGATAGAATGACCATGACTGGTGCAGCGATGGGCACGCCGTCGTATATGTCGCCAGAACATATCCAGGGTGTTGCCGATATCGATATTCGTACTGATATTTACGCTTTTGGTTCGACCCTGTATAAAATGCTGACCGGTACCGAGCCCTTTCAGGGCGAAACAGTCTATGCGATTACCCATAGCATTATTTCCCAGCCGATACCTGATCCGCGTGAAATCAATGCCTCATTAAGTAATCCGGTGGTTGGTATAATCCGCAAGGCGATGGCTAAAAATCGTGATGAGCGCTACCAAAACCCAGAACAATTTTTGCAAGATATTGAGGCGGCCTTATCTGGCCACCAATTAATTCATGCCGAAGGGCTTGGCATTATTGAAGGTGTTGAAAAGCCAGCCCCCGCGCAGGGACCAGCAAAGCCAGCAGCTGGGGTATCCTTGGGGCGCGGCAAACGGAACACGCCGTCTTTGTTGCGCGTGTGGGGTAAGCCGCTAGCCGCATTATTCGTTATTGGGTGGTTTTTATTGGTGTTGAAGTGGGTGCGTTTGGATACATCGCGCTATGAACCTGATTGGGCGGACTCAGCGAACAGTGATCAATATGGTCGTTATATTACGTTAAAAGTAGGCAGTCAAATCCAGCAGTTTCGTTTAGTGCGCGGTGGCGAGCGATATGGCCATGTAATATTAGGGGCCGAGGCAAGTGAGCCGGGTTATCGCGCTGATGAGGAATTATTCCCAACGCTCGTTGAAGACGATTTTTGGATAGCCGATTCTGAAGTGACGCAAGCGCTGTGGCTTGAGATAATGGATGATAATCCAAGCTATTATGTCAATTCGTATTTCCCAGTTCACAACATGAGCTATGAACAAGTGCAGGTTTTTATAGATCGACTCAATGAAATTTATGCGGATGATTTATATGAAGCAAGATTTAATGTGCGCTTGCCAACTCAAATCGAATGGGAGCACGCTTGTCGGGCCGGTGTGGAATTAAAATCCTACGGTGATCAAGATGTTATTCAGTCTGTCGGTCATGCGGCAGGTGGTGCATTAAAAGCTGAGTGGGAAACCTTATGGCAGAATCAGGACCTTGGCGAATTAGATTATGAAGAGCAAGCTTGGGCATTAGTCGAGCAAGACCCCGAGGCCTACGGCCCGCGCTTGATTAAGAGTATGCAACCCAATCGCTGGGGCATTTATGATATGATAGGCAATGTGGCCGAATTGAGCTCAAGTGATTGGGATGGGCAGAGTCCTCGTTCAGAGCAGAGCGCTGGCAGCTTGAAAGTGGCCCAGGGTGGTTCGTGGTTTGACCATCCCTACCGCTGTCGCTCTGGTTCACGCAGTGGCTTGGCAATTAACGAAGGTGCGAGTTTCGTTGGTTTTCGCCTCGTATTGGATATTGAACAGATAAAACGTTAGGGGGATCACCCCTAAGTAGTGACTAGTTAAAGCCTTAGATTGCTGTCTCTGAGCCGAGTAAAAAACGCAGATTAGTACTTGATCTTTGACCGCGTTTGCTGGTATACTACATCATGGGAAACAGACGATTGTGGTAACTGATGCTATCGCTGCAGAGCTGAGACAGCTGGATATCAATTTTGATATTGGGCAGATGGAGGCGTGGGTAGACTTAGGCCCAGGCGAATTTGCGTCTTTAGAGACGATCAAAGCTGCAGTGACACGTGCCGGTATTTGTTATGGTCTGAACATTGTTGACCTGCGCGAGTTAACTATTCCGCGTTCGAATGCACGCCATATTACATTTGCGCGCGGTAAAAAACGTATTGATGGTGAAGACGGCCATTTGGAAATGAAATTAAAAGAACAGCTGCCCTATACGATACGCGAAGATGGTAGTTATGATTATCATGGTGCGGCCAATATTCAAACGGTGCATCAAGGGCGCGTTATCGCTCAGGTGCACGAGGCCACGAGTGGCTTTGTGGGTATGACCGTCAAGGGTGTCTTGGTAACGGCGCATCAGGGTATTCCATTCGATGGACAGCGTTTTGTTGGTGAAGGTGTGAGCTGTGAAGAGTCCGGTGAATTTATTGCTGTGCAAACAGGTGTATTTACTAAAAATAGATTAGGCCAAATGCAGGTAACACCCTTAGTCACTATTGAAGGTGATGTTGATTTATCAGTTGGTCATATAGATATTGATAGACCAGTTTTGATTAAAGGTGATATTAAATCTGGATTTACGGTCAAGAGTACAGGTGATATTACTGTGGAAGGTGTGATTGAAGACTCACACGTTTCTGCGGGTGGTAATTTAATTGTACGTGATGGGATCCTGCCGGGTAAGCAGCGGGTTAAGGCAATTGGTAATATTTGTGCAAAATACATCCAAGAGCGCCATATTAAATGCCATACCT
>CBDUFM010000074.1:0-8664 GCA_965366325.1 uncultured bacterium | reverse complement strand
CTTCCTGTTCAGCACTCATGCGCTTTCGACCACGCCTCCTTGCCGCATAGGTCCTAGCAATGAGCCTGCGATACTACCATCTACAGCACATCTTCAGTGTTTACAAGATCCTTAGACATCACGACTCTGTCACTGATCTCAACTACATACAATATCGTGTAAGTTGTTTATTCTTAGGGATTTGAAATCACTTCACAGGAAGCTAATGAGATTTGCAGCTGGCCGTGTTTATTGCAGCGCTTTGCGCAACGCATTTCTTGCTAGGCCTAGATCAATAGCCCCGTCTCTTATTTCCTTAGCTTCAACATGTAAAAGACCATGTATATATAACGCCGTTATATCATCCACAGCCTTATTGGCTGAGCAGCCATTTTCATTTATGTAGTCAATTATTTTTAGTCTGAATGCTCGATCTCCTACAATCGATCGAATCGTTTCATTATTCGTCTCCTGCACGCAGTTTGTGCAGGCTATTTCAAAGCGCTTTATCTCTCCATCTCGATTCATCCTCTACGCTCCTGCAAACTACTGGAACTGCTAAGTCTATACATTCAATTTTGCGTGTCCAATAAATCAGGGGCATTAACAATTCTTCTGCACTTTTTCACACACGATCCCTTCTTGAGCCATGTACAGAGACCCATTAGCACTCTTACCCAAAATAACGCACAGGTTTGCTTTGTTTGGACTATCAAATAAGCCGCGCTTCTATGCAAAAATTACACATAAGAACAAGCAACATGCACACTTCGTGGCGGAATTGCCTCTATTGCTCAGTTATTGATAGATTTATTGGCCATTTTCCTTGGCACGAATATTGCCAACTGTTACGCATATCCAGATAACGTTTATCTGGAATCAACCGCGAAGGCTCGGGGCTGGTTTCCCCACACGAATCCCCTCGATAAATTGGCCCCGAGCCCTCCTTTTTAAATGAAACATACACGTGCATGCAAATTTGTCATCTCTACACATATCAAGATCTACTTATCTTTTACATGCTGCACAATCACTATCATGACCATCTGGCAAGTCACAAAGACGAGGAAGCCCCACATGTACCTTAAGAAACTTATTCCTACACTCAGCGCCTTGGTAATCTGCTCTGCCACCTGCGTGCCGACCCTGAATGCTGCTGAAGAAGCTGGGTCGCTCACCGAAGCGCTCTCTGGCGGTAAGACTAGTGCTGACTTTCGCTTACGCATTGAAACGGTTGACCAAGATGGCGGCGCCGGCTCGGACCTTGATGCTTCAGCAATTACCTTGCGCACCCTCCTGACCTATGAAACCCTGATGTATAAAAATTGGTTTGCCACGCTGACCTTTGAAAATAACTCAGCGGTATTTGATGACGCAAACTATAATAGTACCGTAAACGGCGAAGCAGATGATGCCGTCATTGCTGACCCTGAGTACACAGAAATAGATCAAATTTATGTGACCTATGCCGGCTTTGAAGGACGTAGCATCCAAATCGGTAAACAGGTCATTAATCATGGCAACCAACGCCACGTTGGCGCTGTCGGCTGGCGGCAAAATCGACAGACCTTTGATGCAGCACGCGTCATCTGTAAAAAATATGATAATCTAACCCTTGATTATGCTTTTGTTACCAATGCGAATAGAATTTTCTCTGATGAACATGCAAGCAATGGTAACGCCGAGCAATTCTCCCACTTTTTGCACGCCGCCTATAAAGTAGAAGAGTTGGGCACTGCCAGTGGCTACCTTTATCTCCTTGATTTCGATCAACCAGGCAATGAAGGTGAAACAACAGACAGCTCGACCATTGGCCTGCGTTTCGAAGGAAATAAAGAACTCAACGATTCCTTAAAATTAGGCTTCGAAGTTGAATTGGCATCACAAAGTGATTACGCGGACCGTACTGATGATTTCTCAGCGATGTACAGCCACCTATGTGCTGGCATCACCTATAACGGTATTGAATTCGCACTTGGCTATGAAGTGCTCGGTTCTGATGATGGAAGCGTTGCCTTTCAAACACCACACGCCACCGGCCATAAATTTAATGGCTGGGCCGATAAATTTCTTGGCACACCGGCTGATGGCCTTGAAGACTTCTACCTACGTGTTGGTGGCAAAATAGCCGCTGTACCGGGCCTCAGTGCAAAACTCTGTTACCACACATTTAGCGGTGATGATTCCGGCGATGACTTTGGTAGTGAACTCGACATTGTTGCAAGCTACAAATTCCAAGACATAGAAAAACTCAGTGCTGGATGTAAATATGCAGCCTACGCTGAAGATGGTCTCTATACAGACACTAACAAATTGTGGTTGTGGTCTGCGTGGGCATTCTAAATCAGGCCACATCTAACGAACGCTGTATCTAATAATTGATGCCTGCTGCCAGGTCTGCGGGCATCAATATTTTAATACCTGATCAATTAATGATCAACGCAACTGCTTGATAAATAAACACTTGCGTACTCGAGCTTTGAATGACTTAAGATTTAATGCATAAGTCATTATTGACACACTGCTTACATTTTGAGCTCCATCAAAGCGCCCAAGTCCTAATTTGGCCTGACTTGTGCACTACAGGGGCATGCAGATTCCCAATAAAGCCACAAGTATCCGTCTCTTTAATTTTTCCACACCACAAATGCGCGCATTCCACCTCAGCTGGTTTGCGTTTTTCCTGTGTTTCTTTGCTTGGTTTGGCATTGCACCATTAATGCCGTTAATTCGTGAAGAAATGAGTCTGAGTGCCGCACAAGTAGGTAATTTAATTATTGCCTCGGTGGCGGCGACGGTCTTTGCACGGCTGTTTATAGGCTGGCTCTGCGATCGTATTGGTCCACGCTATAGCTATTCCCTACTCCTAATGATTGGCTCGCTCCCAGTCATGGGCGTCAGCTTAGTCGAAACCTACGAAGGTCTTCTGTTTTGCCGCTTATTAATTGGCTGCATTGGCGCCTCCTTCGTTATTACACAATTTCACACCACGCTCATGTTTGCACCCAACTGTGTTGGCACCGCCAATGCAACGACCGCTGGCTGGGGTAATCTTGGTGGCGGCGTAACCCAAATGGCCATGCCTTTATTAATGAGTTTTATGACCTTCCTTACCGCAAACGAAGCACTTGGCTGGCGTCTCGCCATGGTCGTTGCCGGTGGTATCTGCTTCTGCACTGGTATCGCTTATTTCTTCCTGACCCAAGATACACCAAACGGCACTTACAAAGAACTACGCAAAGAGCAAGGCAGCAAGGATTCACCCAAAGGATCAATTAAAAAAGTTGTTAAAGATTACCGTGTCTGGCTCCTCTTCCTTGTTTACGGATCTTCCTTCGGCATTGAATTAACTATTAACAATATGGCTGCTATGTATTATGTAGACCAATTTGGCTTAAGCGCAGTTGCCGCTGGACGCATTGCCATGTTGTTTGGCTTAATGAATTTATTTGCACGCACCTTGGGCGGTTTCTTTGGTGACCGTCTTGGCCGCAAGTGGGGTTTAAACGGCCGCGTTCGTTGGCTATGCATTGCACTACTCTGCGAAGGCATTGCCCTGCTCTGCTTTTCACAAATGCACATCCTCCCACTCGCTATTACCTCAATGGTTATCTTTAGCTTATTCACTCAAATGTCAGAAGGTGCAACTTACTCAGTGGTCCCCTTCATTAATAAACGATCGATTGGCTTAGTGTCCGGCATTGTCGGCGCCGGTGGCAACGTTGGCGCGGTCTGCGCAGGCTTTCTCTTCAAAACAGACTCTAGCTGGTGGCCAACTGCGCTCTTCATTTTAGGCTGTTGTGTCAGCTTCTGTGCAATGCTTACGCTCTTCATTCGCTTTAGACCAGCTGAAGAACAAATTGCACACCAAGAAATAAGCGAACTACGCCTTGCACAAATTAACGCTGATGCCGCAACTGCGCAGAGCAGCAATAAAGAACCTGCAGCAGCATAAGGGAATAAATCATGCCATACGGAAACAATAAGTTCTCTTTTTCGACCCCCAGCCCCAAGAGCCGCATCTTCAACTTTATTACGCCACGCCACATTGAAGAAGGCGAATTCTTTTCGCGCAGTGGCAGCAACTTCCAATTTCAGGATACAGACAGTATGGGCCTCGGCCCCTATATTAGACTCGTTCCCAGCATTGCCCTTGGAGCGGCATTGATCGTCATGTCGACCCTGATCACGATCATCTGCTTATACAGTAGCGAACTTAATAACACGGAACTATTCTGCTCAGCTACGCTTGCACTCCTAGTCACTGGCATGATCAGTGCCTGCGCCTGGCTCTTGCGCGACTTTAGTGAATCAGCCATCATCGACAAAAAGCATAAAACCTTATGGCTAGGTGGTGGTTACTTTGGGCACTGGCAAGCAATAGCCTTCGAAGACATCGAATCCGTTCGCGTGAACGAAACAGATAAAGCATACACAGACTCACACTTTCAAGTCTGCCTTAAATCCATCGATGCAGAATACGTCATCTACAAGGACAGTCTCAAGCACCTCGCTGTAGATTGTGCCGAAGAAATTGCTGACAAGATAAACATCAATTACATCACACATTAATAAATCCAATAGGTCTCCATCTTTAAAAAGCACAAGTAGGTTACTACTTGTGCTTTTTCAATGTAAGAAATTTCTAGCAATTTCGATAAAATATGTGCGCAATTTTAATACGATTGCGCAACAGAATTGAACCATTCTCAGTGCATTCGGTTATTTTTTAGCACCATGCATCAATAAACGAGCACAAACAATAAAATAAGCTCCTTTCTGATTGGCACACAGCTTGCTCAAGTCTATGCGTTCCCCCACACTCAGCAAAGGATTCACATGCACCTCACACTCAAGCGACTCTGCTCGATCGCAACTGGCACTGCACTTTCATTATTCGCCTTAACATTTTCCGCAACTATTCATGCCGCAGAAACCGAAGCGCTCGATGTTGAAAAGTCTGATCTAAAATTTGGATTTATTAAATTGACCGATTGTGCACCGATCGTAATCGCCAAAGAAAAAGGTTTTTTTAGTGCCGAAGGATTATCCGTAGAAGTAATTGCTCAGCCAAATTGGAAAACCTTATTGGATAATGTCATTACCGGAGAACTTGACGGCGCGCACATGCTCTCTGGTCAACCTATTGCAGCAACTATAGGTTTTGGAACCAAGGCGCATATTATCACTGCATTCACAATGGATCTCAATGGTAACGGCATCACTGTTTCCAATGACGTCTGGAAACAAATGCAAGAAAATGACTCTGCATTAGACAGCGACACGCCCGCACATCCAATTACCGCAAAGGGCCTCCGTCCAATTGTAGATGAACAAATTGATAGCGGTAAAAAATTACAAATGGGCATGGTGTTTCCTGTCAGTACGCACAATTACGAAATTCGCTACTGGCTCGCTGCAGCTGGCATTCATCCCGGCATGTACACCAAAAGTGATATCGGCGGTCGCACAAACGCTGAAGTAGAATTATCGGTTACACCACCACCCATGATGCCCAAAACCCTAGAAGCCGGTAATATCCAAGGCTACTGCGTTGGTGAACCATGGAATCAACAGGCCGTACACATGGGCATCGGTGTCCCCGTAACCACCAACTATGATATTTGGAAAAATAACCCTGAAAAAGTATTTGGCGTAACGCAAAAATGGGCTGATGAAAACCCACAAACCATGCTTGCTGTCACCAAAGCGCTGATTAAAGCCGGTAAATGGCTCGATGAAACTGATAGCGATGGCAGCTTAGTAAATCGCGAAGAAGCAGCTCGCCTGCTTTCACGTTCAGATTATGTCGGCGCCGATTTTGATGTAATCAAAAATTCCATGACCGGGTTTTTCTACTTCCAGAAAACGGACAAACGTCCCATGCCAGACTTCAACGTCTTCTTTAAACACCACTGCACCTATCCATGGTATAGTGATGGTATCTGGTTTTTAACACAAATGCGTCGCTGGGGACAAATTACCGAAGCCAAACCGGCTGACTGGTACCACGAAATGGCCAAAAAAGTATATAAGCCGGCTATTTATTTAGCAGCAGCCAAACTTCTCTTGGACGAAGGCTTCATCAGCGAATCAGATATCCCTTGGGAAACGGACGGATACAAACCCGTCACCAATGAATTCATCGATAAAATCAGTTACGACGGCCATGATCCCTTAGGCTATCTCAAGCAACATAGTATCGGCAACAAAAATTAATTGATTAAATCACTCATTTACCACATGCAATGAAGGAGCTTAGTTCCGTGACTAGCGAACCAAGCAGCAAATTACTGAGGCAGAAGCCCACAGTGCAGACATGATTAGTCAGGAACAATCTCCGACTGCGAACAGTGTAGAACAAAAGCCGCAAACACCGACCATTGAACCCGGTGCCAGCGACTCTTCATTTCTGACGAGACTTAAATACACACTTTTAAAGATTATTGATCTCACAGCCCTGGGATTCCTAGAACCCATCGTCAGACTCTGCTACAAAGAAGAACCACATGTGCAGATAAAGAAAATAGGACAGTTCGTTCTTATTCCCGTGATCTTTATCTTGGCATTCCTCATCATCTGGGACATCTCTTCCGCACGCATTAAAACCAAAACAGGGACGTTGCCAAACCCGAGTGAGGTCTGGAATAGCATGTCTTCCATTATGGAAATCGACCGACGAGAAAATGAAAAGTTGGCTGCCTATGCACTGAGTGGCGAAGCTCAAACACAGGCTATTACACATGCTAACGATCTCGTCGATACACTTGATACTGAAATTGAAAGCGCTAAGAGCATCCTAAGTGAACAGGAAGAACTCGTTAAAGATTACCTTACAAAAAATTACAGCGCCAGCAAAGCACATATTGGTGAAAAGAAAGATAGCTATCGTGCAGCTGCCAAACAGCGCGTCACAGATATGAAAGCGCAAGCAGAGCAAGGTGCATCGCACGACAGCATATACAGGCTGTATGCCGAACATGAAAACAAAACCCTATTCGAACGCGAAGACATCGCCAACCAAGAATACCTATTCGAACAAGCACAAGCAAATGACGTGACACTTCTCAAGCTTAAACGTGCTGAAAAAATCGCACGGCTGAATGTCAATGCGCTCAGCGATGAACGCATGCACCAACATAAATTACTCAGTATCTTGAATAATGAAGGCAAAACAGCTCGTCTTGCAAACTTAAGCAGTAAACGCGATGACGTTAAGCAGGAACTCCAGTCCGCCACCGGCCTAGCAACCTATAATCAAGCAAAATCACTTTATAAATTTGAATCTAAAATAGAAAAGGCCTCGGAATCGAGTTATGCCAAATCATGGACTCTGCCCATGCAAATATGGAGATCGATAGTCTGTGTATTTAGCGGCTTCTTATTTGGTTGCCTGAGTAGCAAAGCTATTTTTGAGTGGCGCAGTAGCCTGATAGCTATTCCTGTGGGTGTCCTCTGCGGGCTCAGTAAAACGTTCATGGCTGCTATGACACCGTTTATCGCCATCTTTAAACCAGTTTCACCGATTGTATGGCTGCTCATCTTCTGGGTCGTTGTTTCCGGATTCATTCCAGACCCAGATAAACACTGGCTCATAAATGGACTTTCCTCCCTACCATTAATTGGCTGGATGGAAATTAATCCCGCTTTTATCTCATCAGCGCTCACCGTCGCCATGTGCTGCCTCTGGGCGACGCTCGTCAACACGGCTCTTGGTGTTGCATCGGTTGATCAAGATCATTTGAATGTAGCCAAGGTACTGCGTCTCGGGTTTTGGAATCGTCTTTTCAAGATAATCTTGCCATCAGCCCTTCCATTAATCTTTGCAGGCATGCGCATTTCACTCGGTGTTGGCTGGATGGTCTTGGTTGCTGCCGAATTACTCGCTGGATCAGAAGGTGTGGGTAAATTTACCTGGGACATGTTTAACAACAACTCTAGTGACAGCTTTGCAAAGATAATGGTCATGGTATTTGTTGTTGGTTTTATCGGGCTACTCCTAGATCGCATTATGATCATCTTCCAGCGCCTAGTAAGCTTTGAAGGCTCGGTCGCAGCAATCTAGCAAAACAAAACGTGAACACACTTACCCAGATTTGGATATGACATGAGTTACCTTGAATTATCACATATAAACGTCGGCTTTGGTCCACCCTCTCATCGCTATGAAGTGCTAAAGGACATCAATCTAAGCATTAACAAAAATGAATTCGTCGCCGTCATTGGCTTCTCTGGATCAGGAAAGAGCACCTTAATGGCGGTACTTGCTGGCCTGCAGCGGCCAGACAGTGGAGAAGTGCGCTTGGATGGCCATGTCGTTAGCGAACCCGGTCCAGACCGTGGTATCATGTTCCAGAACTACTCGCTTTTACCTTGGCTCAGTGTCTTCGATAATATCAACATTGCAGTGAAGCAAGTATTTCCGGAAATGCCTAAAGCAGAACGCACTGAATATATTCAACATTATATTGACATGGTTAGCTTGAAAAACTCTGAATGGAAAAAGCCCTCTGAGCTATCTGGTGGCATGCGCCAGCGCCTCTCCCTTGCACGTACACTAGCAATGAAACCAAATGTTTTACTACTTGATGAGCCGCTGTCTGCACTTGATGCGCTAACCAGAGCTGTTCTCCAAGATGAAATTATTCGTATCTGGGAAGAGGATAAACGCACGGTTGTGATGAT
>CBDUFM010000073.1:0-8738 GCA_965366325.1 uncultured bacterium | reverse complement strand
CATGGTCGACGTTTTCCCAGCCGGCACCTTTTGATTTGAGGCTTAAGACCATGTATTCCTTGTCTATTCCACATGCCGTTAGTGCCTTGGCTAATGACCCGGTTAATTGTCTTTCATTACCATTAATTCCATGCAGGGCGACTATTAAACCCAATCGCCGACCCTTTAGCGTTGGGACATGTGCCTGATAACGCATATATTGCTGGCCATCTTCCTTTTTAAGTTCGCCTTCAAAGGTACCGGTTTTTAGTTCTTGGCCATAAGCAGCAGAACAGTGCAGACCAAGCATCAACAACAATAGCATCGTTATACATCGCATAGATTTACTCCAATTAGCTATGTCATGGCGCAGAACATTGACACCGCTCTTATGCATTTTTTTCCTTTATAACGTTTACTTGGGCAAATGTCTGTTTGAAAAAGATGGAAAATGCCACAAATATCGCTAATTTATACAAAGTGACTAAACTCCACTTGTCTATATACTATCCTCCAACCGATACAGTCGAAAACGACATATGTATTGTACCACGCTCACGCTTAACATTACTCTAATCAACTAGCATATTAAGGACGCCTGTTCATGACTACACATAAAGTCGCCATCGTTGGTTGTGGCAATATTATTAATCTTCATTTAGCCGGCTACCAACATCTCGCTAATTGTGAAATTGCCGCTTTAGTCGATGCGAAGCCAGAAGCTGCAGAAGCTTTTGCACAAGAAAAAGGCCTTGAGGTTCCTATTTTTAGTGACACCGCAACGATGATAGAAGCCATTCGGCCATCGATTGTCAGTTTATGCTTACGCTCGCAGTGGCGTGGACCCGTGCTAGAGGCCTGTCTGAAAGGCAAGGTGCCAGCAATTCATAGCGAAAAGCCAATGGCACCAAGTTGGGGTGAGGCGCTTTCTCTCGCTGAGCAATGTCGTCAAGCTCAGTCACAAGTTACATTCAACCACCAACGACGCTATCGACCCAATTATTTAGCCGCCATGCAAGCGCTCAAAGACGGCGCCATTGGTTCGATCAAACGTTTCGATGTCTATGTGCATCAAAATATTTTTGATATGGGTACCCATCTGATTGATCTCATGTTTATGCTCAACAGTGAAAACCCAGTTAAGTGGGTTTTAGCACAGATTGATGGTCGCGAAATTAAATCGTGGTTTGATTTGCCTTATGAATTCGCTGCGGTCGCTAGCCTACGATTTGAGAATGGCGTACATGCTGTTATTCATGTTGGTGATGATAATGGGCCGGATTGGGCTTACGGCATTCGTGTTGAAGGCGATAAGGGTCAAATGGAAATTATTGCCGAGTGGGATTTTCGTTTACTCCGTTATGGCTCAGACTGGGAAGAACACAGCCTGCACGATGATGATAACATCCAAACCATGCAGGGTGTTTTTACCGATGTCATTAATGGACTGGAGGGCAAACAAGCCAGTCAATTAAGTTTCGAGCATGCCTTACGCGCAACCGAAGTCATTTTTGCCGCCTATGAATCTTCACGCCGTCGCGCACGCATTGATTTACCGCTACAAGGCTTTCTCGACAACCCATTCTTAGACATGCTCGATAAGGGCATGCTTAAGCTGAAGGAGTAAGTGGCCACGCTTCCACGCCACAACGCGCCGCCCAGGCATCCCATTGCGCAGCCATGGCCGCGACACGTTCTGGCTCCTGAGCAGCTAAATTATGTAGTTCGGTACGGTCGAGCTCCATATTAAATAATTCCCATGCCTCAGGGTGACGTTTAACCAGCTTCCATTTTCCATCACGTACTGCACAATTTCCTTGGTGTTCCCAGAAAATTGGTTCTTTGCGTTCCGCATCATTATCTTGAAAAATCGCTGAAAAGCTTTTCCCTTCAATAGCCTGTATGTCCTTACCATGTAATTGCTGTGGATGCTGAATGCCACAAATATCTAAACAGCTGGCAACAATATCTGGCATGACCCATGGCTTATGATGAATTTGTCCGGGTTGTTTTATGCCTGCTGGCCAATGCATAAGACAGGGCGTTGAAATACCACCCTCATGAACCCAGCTTTTAAACAAGCGGAACGGGGTATTAGAGGCATTTGCCCATGGCAAATCATAACTCATAAATGTGTCACGATCGCCGGGCATACGGCTAGGGTTGTTACCCACCTTGGTTAGCACGCCAGTACTGGTTTTGGTACCATAACATTCTGGCCAACCGCCCTTTTCTCCATCTTCTTGTAAAAACTCAGCACAGCCACCGTTATCCGATAAAAACAAAATGAATGTATTGTCAAAGATATCACGGTCCTTGAGCGTTTGCACAATACGTCCTATGCCCGCATCCATGACATCAATCATGGCTGCATAGGTTGCCATCCGCGCATCTTCCCAGTCTTTATATTCAGCAGTTTCCCATGGGAATGATTGTTCATCGCGTGGTGAACAATCCCACTGCTCATCAATTAAACCGATTTCTTTTAAGGCCTCATAACGCTGTTGACGCAACTCGTCCCAGCCAGCCTTATAGCGACCACGATATTTCTCTATCGCTGATGCCGGTGCATGCAGTGGCCAATGTGGTGCCGTATGTGCAACATATAAATAAAATGGCGCATCCTGATCCACCGATTCATTAATCATGCGACAGGCATTATCATTAATGGCATCAGTGTAATAATAATCATCTGGAGTCTCACCAATTAATTCTTTATTGTGAATTAATGACGGCGGATCATAAAAGCTGCCTGCTCCGCCTAGAGTGCCATAATGCTCGTCAAATCCACGCTGCACTGGCAATGGCCAGCCTTCACGGCCAATGTTTCTTTTCCATTGTTCTGGTTTATGTGCTGGATAACCACCACCGACATGCCACTTGCCGGACATAATGGTACGATAGCCGTTTTCCTTCATGATCTCTGCCATAGTTGCACAGTCATCACGCAAATAGCCTTGGTAGGCTGGTCTGCCATTATTAGTAACCATATGCCCGACACCCGCTTGATGTGGGTACAAACCGGTCATCAAACTAGCACGTGAGGGGCAACAGCGCGCACAGTTATACATTTGAGAAAAGCGGATGCCCTGTGTGCCTAGTTGGTCTAAGTTGGGAGTCTCGATCTCTGAGCCAAAACAGCCAATATCTGAGTAGCCCATGTCATCTGCCATGATTATAATAATATTTGGTCGTTTATCAGTCATTTTAGTCCCTTTGGTGGATTTTATGCTTGGCACTATGTCAAAGTTCTGCTCTAGGTCCATAGAAGCACTTGTTTATAATTTGCACTAACTTGGTGCTCTCTTAGGATCGGCACATGGACCAGCCCAATTTCAACGCGGATTACCATAACGTCGTGGCCAACGACGCGCGCTGGTTGGATACACTTGCACATGCCAGTGGTCAATTGGATATCATTGCGCGAGCCATCATGTCGGTCAGTCCTGGCTGGCAGATGCCAGCGCGCTTATTTTCACAGCACGTTTTGTACTACATGCTTGATCAAGAGGTCATCGGTGAAATCCATGGCCAGCCCATTCACCTAAGACCGGGCAGCCTGATGTGGATTGCCCCCAATATTCCACATCACCTCACGCTCAAAGATGCTAATAAACCGTTCACCATGTATAATCTGCGTTTTAAATTATGGGATGCCGCAGACAGCATTAGTTTTGAGCGAGATTTTATCATTCATCATGAAGCCCAAGACCACTTACGGCTTATCGATTTATTGTTTGATGAGTTGCTCAAAAAACACCCGCAAGAAAATACACGCTTACAACATGTCATTGATCTCTTATATGCAGACTTAACCCAAGAAGAACATATTCGTCGCAGTGGCGTTTTATCACAGCGTATCCAAAGTCTTTTGTGGCGTTATATGCAAGAACATGGCAAGCAGCGACCGCGGGTTGAAGATCTCGCTCAGGTAGCGGGTTTGTCGACAGACTATTTTCGTCGGCGCTTTCAAAAAACCTTTGGTATGGCACCACGTACATGGTTAGTACGCCAACGTATTCAAATGAGTGCTCAGGCCTTGATTGAGTCCCCTCAACGCCAAATTAGCGAACTTGCACAAGATTTTGGTTATGAAGATATTTATTTATATAGCCGACAATTTAAACATGTGTTTGGCATAAGCCCATCGCAATATCGCCAGCAACATTAATCTTTACCATTTTACTCGTGAGTTAACTACCATGCCTGAAAAAATTAGCCTATGGCCGTCGCTGCCGCCACTGTGGAATAATGCTGATCCGCGTGAACAACCATGGATTGATTGGTTTCCACATCCGGATGCTGGCGAGCGGCCCTGTGTCTTAGTTTTACCGGGTGGTGGTTACGCTATCCGCGCAGCTCATGAAGCCGATCCGATTGCGCTATCCGCTCACGAGGCTGGTTATCATGCGGCCGTTTGTCATTACCGCGTCCAATACCACGATGCTCCACAGGTGCTTGCCTATGGACCCTTGTTTGACGCGCAACGTGCCATCCGACTGTTACGCAGCGACGCACAGCGCTTTCCGATTTTAGATCATAAAATAGCGGTCATTGGATTTTCAGCTGGTGGTCATCTCTGCGCCTCTACGGGTGTACATTGGCGCGTATCGCCACCAATGGAGGATGACCTGCTTGCCATTTCGGCCAAGCCAAACGCCATCGCTCCCTGCTACCCTGTTATTACCAGTGACCAATCATCCATACAAAAAGGATCCTTTTGTAATTTACTTGGATTTGATGCCAGCCCACAAAGCCTTGCCGAATTTTCTTTAGAAAAACATATTGATGAAGAAACACCGCCCATATTTTTATGGCATACCGCTGATGATGAAATCGTAGATCTGCAAAACAGTCTGGTCTTTGCTGATTATGCACAGCAAAACTTAGTACCAGTTGAACTACATGTCTTTCCCCACGGCAAGCATGGACTTGGTCTGGCTACAGATGACCCCTGTGTTGGACAATGGGTCCCTCTCTTCCATAACTGGCTCAAGCGCTATTTATAATCTGCTCATCAGCATGACTAAAAAAGTCCACGCGCTCACTCGGTGCCCACTATACTGGGGGCTGGAGAGCGCTAATGACCAGCAGCCTTATCACTCAACACCATGACCTGCTCAGAGACCCTAATACCGCTGAACAATCTGCGGCAATAGAAGCGGGCGCTCAAGCACAACAGGTCAAGCAGGTCACGATGGTGTATAAGAACCATCTCGATGTCGGCTTTACCGAGTCTGTGGCTAAAGTTACCCACGATGCCATTCACTGGATGCTCGGCGTTGCCATGGACTTAGATCAGCAATTACAAGCAATCGGTAAACGATTTGTGTGGACAACGCCAAGCTGGGTTATTCATGAGGCACTAGAGATTTGCCATGGTGCCGAATTAGCACGTATTGAACAAGGCATTCACGATGGCTGTCTTGCCTGGCATGCACTGCCCTTTACCACTCACACGGCACTATTAAGCGCAGAGATGATTGATGCTGGTCTCGGATTAAGCCATGCACTCGATGCACGCTTTGGAAAACAGATGCGCGCTGCAAAGCTGACCGATGTCCCTGGTCATGCGCTCGGTTTAGTTCCACGACTTGCTGCCGCTGGTGTCGAGCTCTTGCATATTGGTGTCAATCACATGTCTGCGCTCTGCGATGTCCCTCCTGCATTCCGGTGGCGTCACACCCAAACAGACAGTGAAATCTCTGTCTTCTATGGCAGCGGTTACGGTGGAACCCATGTATTAGATAATGATGATCGCTGTCTGCTCTGGCGCATGGTTGGTGATAATTGTGAAGTTCCCAGCTTGGAAGATATTGTCCATGACTACCGTAGCGCCCAGCAGCATTTCCCTGATGCACAGATTCAAGTTGGCCGCGTCGATGATTACTTGGGCAATGATTTCCGTCAACGAACACGAAACTTACCACTGATTGACCAAGACCTAGGCGATTCTTGGATTCACGGCACTGGATCTGATCCCTATAAAACACAGCGCTTTCGCGCACTTCAACGTCTCGCTCAGGAATGGCTGCAAGAAAAACGCTTCCTCCCACACAGTAAGTCCTTTGTCGACTTTGGGAAAAATATCAATTTAATTGCAGAACATACCTGGGGTGTCAATTTTAATGCGCACAATCATCACAATCGTAGCGCATGGGCTAAACCAGATTTTCAAAATTTTCGTAAGCGTGGCGCCATTCAAGTGATTGAAGGCAGTTGGCAGGAACAGCGCGATTATATTGATTTTGCCTGTGAGGCATTGCCTGCTGATTTGCACGAGGAGGCACAGCAAGCCCTAGCAGCTTGTAAACCCGTGCCCTATATATTTGATGAATGGCACAGTTGTGATAATAACCTAATTTTTAAGATCACTGATCATATACAACTGCACCTAGACGACAACACAGGTGCTATTGCGCAGTTTCTTGTTGATGAGCAAGAGCGCTGCAATGGCTTACTCGGTAATTATACCTATCAAAGTTTTGACCAGCACGACTGTCGCCGCTTTTGCCAGTCCTATAACCGTGGCCCTGCACGTATCGAAGAATTTACAAAAATGGGATTAGAGCACAGTCCCGCTCAAAGCAAACTCTGGTCAGCGCAACGCCTGCACAGCTGGTTCCAAGAAGATGATGCGTCGTTTCGCATTGTGAGTGCATTAGCACTTGACCAAACAGCTAGCGAGGTTTTTGGTGCACCGCGAAAATTGTATCTAGAGTTTTCAATTTCAAAATCACATGCACATATCGATTGTACACTGCAATGGTTTGATAAAGACGCTTCGCGCTTACCCGAAGCGAGTTGGTGGTCCTTTCATCCACTGGTTGCCTCATCGACTGATTGGGAGTTCCACGCCTGTGGCCAATGGCAAAATCCGCACGACTGCGTTAAACAAGGCGGCCGCGAATTATTTGCCGTTGAACGCGGCGCGCGTAATAAAAAACTGTGCATAGAGAGCTTTGATGCACATTTGATTGCTCCAGGCCGACGCCAATTGTACCGCTTTAATGAAGGCGATGTTGATTGCAGTGATGGTTTACATTTCAATCTGCACAATAATTGCTGGGGTACAAATTTTGTTATGTGGATTGAAGACGATTGCCGTTTTCGCAGTCGCCTTAGTTGGGACTAAACCCTAAGCACGCAATTCCATATGCAGCAATGTCAACTGTCGGTGTTGACTTGGCCCAAATTGTCCCTGATGCATTTTTTGATCTAAACGAAAGAGAGCCTGTTCCATGATATGTTGATAATTAATTAATAAGCCTTTTTCATCATTGCCCGCCTGGTCAAGCACGAGTACAAAACAGGGCCGACGCTCGCCAGCCTGTCGCAATGCTTTTAAGGCCGCGTTATCATAGCAGAAGAGCACTTCAGCGTGCGCGGGAATTGCTCTTAGCCAATTCGCCACCGCATCTTGTTTGTCTATACATGTCACATGAAAACTATGATCGTTAGCATGCTGTAATTGCGCCTCCAGGCTCAGCAGACCGCCAAGCAATAAACGCTCTGATAGGGACTCTTGCACAATACCGGTCCCGGCAACCGGCATGAGGGCCGCAGCATGCTTATACCCCAAACTCCGTACATGCTCCCAAAGCTGTTGCGCTGCAGCACATAAATCATGGGCAATAATATCCCCTGTCGTTGGGGCGTGATACAAACCACAATGTACTTGGGCGATGTTTGGCCACGGCGTATGCCACGCATTGCTGAGCCTTGTGGCTTGTGCAATTAACACACCGGCAATGTGACGACTCTGTAAATCGTCATAGACTGTTTCGTCTGCTTGGCGCTCGGCGGCTACCCAATACACACTACGCCCCTGTTGCTCAGCCAGCGATGCCAATGCCTGCGCATACTGATCGTCTCTCTGCGTATGAGTTCCTAAATACGCTAGCGGCGGCAACTGCGACTGGTTTTTACGGCGCGCTAAACCGGAAGACAAAGGATCATTCTGATAATTTAATTGTCGCGCAATCGCTAGAATATGTTCACGCTGCTGCCGTGAAACACGTGGCGAATCACGCAATGCTAAACTGACTGCTGATTGGGTCACACCTGCTGCTAGTGCTATATCCCGCTGCGTTACGTGATTTTTAGACATTGCAGGTCGCTAGTGAGACTCAGCATCAGCTGGCCACATTAAAACCAATGCGGCAGGCTCTTCATCGGTATGACCAAAGGTCCAAAAATCCACCGGCGAACCAAAGAAGCGCATAAAGGGCTTCACACGTTTGTTTTGTTGGCTGATATTGCGTCGATCATAAATAAATGCTTCACCACAATCCCACGTCGCAGTACCATCTTTATTAGTGCGTAGGCCAATCCAAGCTAAATGGTAATTCTTCAGAAAGCTACGCAGCCACATATGGGTATCAAAGTCAGGAATATAAGGCAGGAAGGCATTATATTTTTTAGCTGCAGCTGCGGCCTGCGCATAGGTACACACAACATTGGTGTTGAAATAATAATATCCATTGCGCAAAGTTGCTAACTCCTTCATCCGCGGCACATCACCACGCAAAAATAGTTGTTGGTTCTCAAGGAACGACACCATTTCATCATTCTTGGGATCAACACGCCAACGCTTTAACAGCTCTTCTATCTCTTGCGTAGGAATGTTATTTCCCGCATAGCGAATGAGGCAAGATTGCTCAAATCCATTAAGCGATCTTAACTGATTATCCTGAATACTGAGCCGTTCCAATTTTGGCGCATTTATCGATGGCAAACTATCCCACTGCTGCTCGCGC
>CBDUFM010000072.1:0-8754 GCA_965366325.1 uncultured bacterium | reverse complement strand
CCCTATATCCTATAGAGATTCCCGTGAAAGTGAGCCTGTTTTCGGCAGAATTGCTTCCAGACTCATATATCTTTTTCCCTCTATCCATTTACTTTTCTCTCTATCCAGGGAGTTTGTTCCCTATATCCATGTATATAGGGAAACCCTCTATCCTTTTGCGTTGCTGCTTGACTCACTAGATCTTTTTGCACAGCAGTTTGCGGTGAGAAGTGGGCATATTTGGTAGCTGTGGGGGATGGCAGCGAGCAGCAATAGTGGCAACCTTTGAATGAGTCTTGCTGGCTGTGTCGAGCGAGTCGTTGCGATGCTGATTGGCGGTTCGTTGCTATATTACTGCTCAGATGCATAAATTGCTAGATTTTTAGGGACAATAAAGAGACTTACGCGCGGAGTTGCATATGGCGCAGGGTCGAAATGTCTTAGGTGGTAGTTTGAAATGCTGTTGTACGGATCCCATGACTGGTTTCTATCGAACCGGTTATTGTGAGACCGGCGAACAGGATCGCGGTGTGCACGTGGTCTGCATTGAGGCGACGGAGGAGTTCTTGGCCTTCTCGGCATCGGTAGGCAACGATCTCGCAACCCCAATGCCACAGTATAAATTCCCCGGCGTCAAACCCGGCGACCACTGGTGCCTCTGCGCCCGTCGCTGGCAAGAAGCCTTTGAAGGCGGCTGCGCCCCAATGGTCGATTTAGAAGCCACGCACATGGCAGCCTTAGAGTTTGTGGACTTAGAAGACCTCAAGGCACATGCTTTGCCGAGTCCGAGCGATAACTAGGTATCTCCTATGTTTGCGCATATACTCTATACAGAATCCGAGCCACTGTTATTTAATCGGCCGAGTCGCTATAGAAAATGTGTTAATACATGCGAGGTAGCCTTTGCCTACCTGTTGTGGCCCTTGTTGTTTTTTGCGGCTTTTAAAATCCTAGAACAAATTGATCCGCTTTTATTAAAGCTCTGGGGTGCTCGTAGTGGAGTCTTTCTGGAGGAGTACCGCAGTATATCGGCGCTCACATGGCGTACCGCACATCGTTTGATGCAGGGCGATTTGTGGATAGTGTATCTCTTGATGGCATACGTGCCTATTCTATTGGGCGCGCAACTATTTCAGCATAAGTTGAGGTACTACAAAATAATCAATATAGCATTTCTGGGTATTATGGTGTTTTGTGTGTGTTGTTTCTTTACGCTGCTTATGCTTCCCATTGGCCGTATGTAATATGCTATCAATTCGAGAGGCTGCTGAAATTGCCCTGGCGTCAATTAATGATGCATCTCTTTGGGGATCACTAGTTATTAACAAGCGTAAGCCACATACATATCGTGCGTATCTTCAGCACGAGGATTATCGTATTTGTCTGCATCGCTTCGAGGCCTGTGAGCCCGAGGATTCTTTTGCCCATCCGCACCCATGGCCAAGCTCAATGTTGGTTTTAAGCGGCGAATACGAAATGGCAGTTGGGCACACGTCTGATTTGACATCGGGGGAACAATCCCATGTGATCCGTGTTAAACTCAGTGCTGGGTCTACCTACGATATGATGGACCGTGAAACATGGCATCAGGTAATTCCTCGCAGCCAATGTTACAGCTTGATGGTGAATGGCCCACGCTGGGAGAACGCTCATCGCTATGCGCCATCTACTGGCGGTAAGGGCTTAGAAGAGATGTCAGAGCAGATTTTAAAAGACCATTTGGAAACCTGCTGCACATTGTTAAGGGCGCATGTATAACGGCAGTTTCTCTTAGTGCGCGCGTGCGCGTGCAGATAATCCCTGCTGGCGACGGAATTGGCCGGGGCTCATACTGCGATGGCGTTTGAACATACGGCTAAAATGGTATTGATCGCAGAAGGCGCAGGCATCGGCAATCTGTTCGAGGGTCTGACTATCGTCCATTAATAATTCTTGGGCATGGTCGAGGCGGCGCTGCAGACGAAATTGTTGTGGTGAGATGCCGACTTCTTGACGAAAGCGTTTGCGAAATGTCTGCTCGCTACAATGAAATTCATGCGCAACTTGTGACAGAATCAGATCTTGATCTAAATGAACTGTAAGACGTGCGCAGGCTTGATCGCGCCACTGAGAGAAATCGTTGTTTGTTTGTCGGTGCAAGCGATGACATTCCGCTATTAAACTGTGTACGCGCGCTACAGACGAGTGCGGATCTAATTGGCAACGACCGGCCAGAAAATCAACCACGAGTTCGGCAAAGCGTTGTCGAAATCCGGGATCTGATTGGCTGTGCCAGATGGCCTCGTCACGATTAATTAATCCATTTAATTCTAATTGTTGAAATAAGGGGCCATTAAAGACGAGATAACGTTCCGACCAGAGAGGGTCGTGGGCGCGGCGCCCATAGCGATGGTGTAGGCCGGGAAATAAAATTAAGACATCGCCAGCTTGAACGCTTGCTTCGTTGCCGTTTTTATCCCAGTAAAAACCACCGCCCGCTTCGATAAGTACCAGCGCATAGGCCTGCAGATCACGACCGTTCACTTCGTCAGGCCATTCGGCCTGGCCCTTGCTGAGGATGTTGCCGGCTAGACTAATGCAGTCTTGTGTCGGCGGGGTTTTTGTGCTCATCGGCGCAATGTTACCAAAAAACACAAAGAGTAAAACAAAAAACCCATTTTTATAGGTTAAAGACCTATAGAGTAGGGTGATATAGCACAATAAGAGGAGCCAGGTGCCATGAACACTGCCTTAGCAAGAGATCGTCAATCAACGGCCCTATGCGTTCAGCTCGGTGAGGAGCGCGTGGAATTTGGTGGCCCAGTGCTACAAGATATCACCAGTAGTTACGCGCGTGAGGACATCGAAACACTGCGTCAGCGTTTGGCCGTAGATGGCTATTTGTGCATGCGCGGATTAATTCCTCAGGACGCCGTCCAGTCGGCACGGCAATGTATGTTCGATCAAATGATTATAGATGGTAGCTTAGAGCGGGGATGTACAGTCGATGCGCCACGTGGAGCGGGTACCACGTACATGGGGCAAAAACACGTAACCCATCTTCCTGATTTTTTGGGCATGGTCGAGAACCCAGTCTTGTATAATTTTTTTGACCGTTTATTCGCAGAAGAAAGCGTGACCTTTGATTATAAATGGGCGCGTGCGGTGCCGCAGGGTGCGGCCGGTACCCAGGCACATATGGACGTTGTCTACATGGGTCGCGGTAGTCACGATTTAAAAACCTGTTGGATCCCAGTGGGTGATGTCGCTGTGGAAAATGGTCCGATGTGTATTTTGCCCACCAGTCATCGCCATGCCGGCACGCAAAAAATTCGTGAGACCTATGGTCGGACGGACGTTGACCGTGATGGAACACAGGGTTGGTTTACGAATAATTATACAGAGGTTTCCGATTTAATCGATCATCCATGGGTGACTGGTAATTTTAAAGCGGGTGACGTCGTGATCATGGGTATTTATTTAATGCACGGCAGTGTTCAAAACCAAAGTGATCAGGTGCGCTTTACTGTTGATACGCGCTTTCAGCCCAAGGCCGCACCAATTGATGAGCGCTGGGTGGGGCAGAACCCGATTGCACATCGTGAGTGGACGGTGCGCAAGTCGCATGAAGCATGTCGCGCGGAGTGGGGCGTCTAAGGGTTTTGCGCGCTGGGTTTGGTATCTTATCTCTCTAGCAGTACCATAATTGGCCCTGTAGGTGGGGATGACTGCGCACCGTAGTGATGAACAGGCGCTGCACTTGCCTTGCTAGTGGGATCTGATTGGTGAGGATCTGTGCACTTATGACAGATCTTCTTGTGAATTCGTTGTTGGGTAAACTGGACCCTGATCTCGTAAAAGCTGATTTGGCTGATCGCCTGCAATGGGCCGGTGATGCGAGTATTTATCATCTGGTTCCACGGGTGGTGGTTCTGCCACGGGTGGCAGAAGATGTGCGCGCCGTGATGGTCGTGGCGCAGGCGCATCAAGTGCCCGTGTGTTTTCGTGCAGGTGGCACCAGCCTCTCTGGGCAAGCGGTTACCGATGGTATTTTAATAGTCGTTAGTCGTTACATGCGTGAGATTGCCGTACTTGATAATGGTGAGCGCGTGCAATGTGGTCCCGGTGCGGTTGGCGCATGGGTGAATGCAGCGCTGCAGGATTTTCATAAACGCATTGGCCCTGACCCCGCAAGTATTCAAGCCGCAGAAATTGGCGGTATCGTAGCGAATAATGCGAGTGGCATGTGCTGTGGTGTGCATGAAAATAGTTATCGTACTATTGTTGGACTAGATTTAATGCTCGCTAATGGTTTTCGCATCAATACGGGTGATGCAGATGCGGATGCGCATTTTGCAAAACGCGAGCCACAGCTGTATCAATCTTTGTTATCGATTCGTGATCGCATACGTGCAGATACGCAGCTGGCAGCGCAGATTGAAAAAGCTTTTCAAACGAAGAATACGGTTGGTTATAGCCTGAATGCATTTTTGGATGCGGATAAGCCTGCGGATATTTTACAGAAATTAGTGGTTGGTAGTGAGGGTACGCTGGCCTTTATTAACCAGGCTACATTTGCCTGCGTCGACATTCCTTCGCAGCGGGCGACGGCGTTGTTGTTATTTAAAGACGTTGAAGCAGCTGGTTCTGCGGTAGAGGCTTTGGCAGCAAGTGGCGCGGCAGCGATTGAATTATTGGATGCGATTAGTCTTGAGCGTGTGCGTGATAAATTGCCAAGTGCCTTGCCGGAGGGTGCAGAGACAGCAGCCTTGTTGGTTGAGTATCAAGAAAAAGATATTGCTATTTTAGATAAGCAAGTGCAGGCGGCCGTTTTATTGGCGGCATCATTTGATTTAGTTAATCCGGCGGCATTTACCCGCGAGGCAGCCGTGCAAGCACAGTTATGGGCCGTGCGCAAGGGTTTGTTTCCATCGGTCGGCGCTGTGCGTAAGGCAAAAACAGCAGTCGTGATTGAGGATATTACCTTTCCGGTCGCGCGGCTTGCCGAAGGCGTGCGCGCACTGCGTACAATATTCGTAGCATATGATTATAATGATGGGGTAATTTTCGGTCACGCCAAAGATGGTAATTTACATTTTACGCTCACTCCAGATTTTTCTCAAGCAGAAGAAGTTGAACGTTATAGGGAGTTCATGGACGCTCTTGCGGAATGTGTACTGGGTTTCGGCGGTCATTTAAAAGCCGAGCACGGTACGGGCCGTAATATGGCACCGTTTGTTGAGGCGCAGTGGGGTGCCAAGCCAATGGCCTTTATGCGCGAAATTAAGGCGCTGCTTGATCCGCAGGGTATTTTAAATCCCGGTGTTTTGCTGAGTGATGATGATCAGGCGCATATCAAGCATTTGAAATTAATGCCCGAAGTCGATGCGGTCATTGATCGCTGCATTGAATGTGGTTTCTGTGAGCCGGTGTGCCCGAGTCGTGATGCAACGCTCAGTCCACGCCAGCGGATTACCTTGCTCCGTCATGCGGCGAAGGGATATGCAGAAGAGCGAGCAGTGAAGAAGATTTGGAAACATGCTGCACTCGATACCTGTGCTGCCGATGGGATGTGTGCAAGCGCCTGTCCGGTTACCATTAATACCGGCGATTTAGTGAAGGCAGAGCGCGGTCGTCGTAATGGTGCAGTAAAGCAATGGTTGGCGGCACGCATTGCGGCTAATTTTTCAGCCATCACGTGGACTGCAAAACAGGGCTTACGCGTTTTGCGTTTTATGGGTCTGCGTCGTTTGCCGGGTCGCTCAGTGCCTTTACCAGCAGCAGCGCCCGCTGTGCCAACGTCATGGGATTTAAGTAATGTGCAGCGGCGCGTGGTGTATATGCCGAGCTGTTTGAGTCGCAGTTTTCATAGTCATGGCCTGTCTGCGCCTTTGGCCTTACAAAAAATAGCTGCAGCGGCACAGGTCCAAATAGTTATTCCTGTACAGCATAAGCAATTGTGCTGTGGTCAGCCGTTTGCTTCCAAGGGTTTTCCAGCGCAAGCAGATTATATGCAGCAGCGTATCGTTGAGCAATTGCAGGCGATTAAAGAAACCCATGAAAAAATAGTAATTATCGATACCAGCACCTGCGCGGCACAACTGGCTTCCATGCAAGCGGCGTTACCGGATTGGAAAATATTGCACCCCGCGGCTGCGATTGAAGAAATATTTATGCCTTTGTTGGAAGAGAAATCATTAATTCAACGCAGCGATGTTTCGATTGTCTTGCATCCTACGTGTTCTGAGCGTAAGCAGCAATGGTTAGCTAGTTTAGATGCTAGTGCTGGGCATGGAGCGCGGGTGCAGATGCCGAAGGATGGTGGCTGCTGTGGGATGGCTGGTGATCGTGGTTGGTTAGAGCCCACATTAACCGCTGCTGCAACGGCGCGTGAATCGCATGAAGTAAAAACAATCAAAGCGGATAAAGCTGCCTGCACTAATCTTGCTTGTGGTTTGGCCTTAGAGGCTAGCACTGGTCAGGCCTACGAGCATTTGTGGTCGGTCGTGGCTGCACAAATAAAAGAACAATGAGCGAAAAGGAAATCCTATGAGCAAACGTCCAAATATATTATTGGTGTACACCGATCAGCAGCGCTTTGATACTATTCAGGCACTGGGTTCCTCCTTTTCAGCTGAAACACCGACGATGGATTTTTTGGCTAAAGAGGGAATTAGCTTTGATAATTGTTTTTGCACGGCGCCAATTTGTTCGCCGTCGCGCTCTACCTTGATGACGGGTTTATACCCGACTCAAGCAGGCATGTCTGGTAATTTGTATGCACCATGCCCGCCCTTGAATGTAACGATTCCAACGGTTGGTAATTATTTTCGCAATGCTGGTTACGAAACCATGTATCATGGTAAGTGGCATTTAGGCGGCGACGTTAAGGACTATGGTTTTGAGCACGGTGAAGAAACCACGCACGATGAATCGGCACGCTTAATGGCTAGTCGCCTATGGCGTGACCGTGATTGGATGGCCAATGAACGACCATTCTGTCACATTGTATCGTTTATTAATCCACATGATCATTATTTCTATGACCCTGAGCATCGGGTCGATGCTTATAAGCGTCCGTGGAAAAACCTTGAGCGCGATGTTTCTAATGTCCCACGTCCTGCTCGCGATAAAATGGTCGACTGGCCAGAGGAGAAATGGGGCTCCTACGTTGAATACTACAGTCAACAATTAGAGCGTGTGGATAAAGAATTGTTTGAATTGTTACAGCAGTTCCGCACTGGCGGTTTTTATAATAATTCGTGGATTATTTTTACCACTGATCATGGTGACATGGCAGGTGAGCATAACTTACCCTTTAAGGGCTCGTATATGTACGAGGGTCAGGTGCGCGTACCCTTGATAATTATTCCACCGATGACCCGTTTTCTTGGTGCTGATCGCGGCGGTCATTTTAAACATGAGATTCAAACAAATCGTCGTTGTGATAGTTTGTGCAGTAATATTGATATTTTGCCAACTATGTTGGATATAGCCGGTATTGATATTCCAGAAAATTTGGGTGGTAAAAGTTTATTACCACAGGTCATGCAAGAATCAGAAGAGCCAGCACACGACTGTGTTTTTGCCGAATGGCATTTACCGCCAATTCGTATGGCGCGAACGACGACGTGGAAATACGTGCGTTATTTAAACCATGGCGAAGAGCTTTACGACTTGGTGAACGATCCGGATGAATGCGTTAATGAAATTGATAATCCAGCGCATGCAGAATCCTTAGCAGAGATGCGGCAGTGTTTAGATGCACATATAGAGAATATAAACGATCCGTTTGTGGAGCTCGATAAGCACGAGTTTATTTACGACCCTAGTGTCCATGCACAGGCTGGCACGGGTTCTGACTTCAAATCCGGCAAGAAGTAATATGTAAGCCCTTGTAAATAAGCATCTTAAGGTTTTTCTTGTTATTAAGTTATCAATTGTTAACATAAGATAACTTAATACGAGGTGAGCCATGAAACTAAGCCATTTTAAATTAATCAGTGCAGCGCTTTTCTTAGTAGCGTGCTTGATGCCAGTCGGTTTGCAGGGCGATTTCCTTGGCTGGCATGCGCTTATTTTTGGTTGGATAGGGGTAGTCGTTGGGGATTTGGCGTGGTTGGCGAATTTTACAATTATTGGAACGTGGTGCGCTAAGACTTCCAAGACTCTGAGTCTGTGGTTTAGCCTGACAGCAGCACTTGCACTCTGGCATGTAATTTTTGTATTATGTATGAGTAGATCGGATGCAGTGTCTTTGATAGGTGGGCCTGGTTCCTACTTTTGGTTTGCAAGTATTGGTATAATGGGTTGGGCATTAATGACTGTGAATATACCCACGAGAACGGCAAAGAAGCTTGAAGACGACGATGCTGTTCTTCTTGAGCACAGCGATGCGCCACGAGCACAGCACTAAACTTAAATTTAATAAATATCAGCGGATAATGAGTCCGCTGGTATATATAGGCGCATGGCTGTGGTCCTTCCTAGAGGCCACAGTGTTTTTCGTCGCTGCCGATTTTTATTTAAGTATCGTTGGCCAGCATAATTTAAAGCGTGGTTTAATCGCAGTGCTCTATGCCACACTTGGAGCCTTAGTTGGTGGCACGCTTATGTATTACTGGGCAAGCACAAATCCTCAGGCTGCAGTTTATTTTCAAGAATCTATTTTATCTCAGAGCCAAGCCCATAGCACATCAATTACGCAATCAATAGAGGCACATGGTATGTGGTCCTATGCGTATGGGAATATTGCCGGTCTGCCCTATAGCATGTATGCAGTCTTAGCGCCAGTTG
>CBDUFM010000071.1:0-8805 GCA_965366325.1 uncultured bacterium | reverse complement strand
TGTGGCGCTGCTGGCGATGCGCGTGATGTGATCATTGCCAGCAACTTGGACCCCATTGTAGCCATAGTCCTTAAAAGCGCTGATGTTGAGGAGCTCAGAGAGGTAGCTTGCTAATGCATCGCGAGAGACAGTCATAACGCCACGCTATCGCCCTGTCGCTGGAGACAATGTCGAGTAGCGGGTGCGATGCAGTGCCCCTGAACGCAATTAGCTGAGACTGGAACTCGGCAAAGAATGTCTATTATGCTTCAATACATATTCTCTTCAATTCTGCTTCTTGTTAATCAGCTGTTAATAAATTGCAGATAATCATTTTAGAAAAAGGGTGTACGAATGGGCGAAGGCGCTGCAGAACCGGCAAAAAAAGAAGCATGGATCGACAATTTATTTAAGGCGATGGCCGCTAAGGGTGCGGCTGACTTACACATTACGAGTGAGCATCAGCCTATGATTCGTGACTCCGGTGACTTGGTTCCCTTGGAGGGTGCTCCGGTTTTAAATAGCGAACAAGCTAAGCGTATTTTATTGGAAATTGCACCAGAGCGTAATGTCGCGGAATTCGAAGAGCGCTGGGATACGGACTTTGCTTATGCATTACCTGGTATTGGTCGCTTTCGTGCCAACTTGTTTATGGACCGCTATGGTCCCGGTGGCGTATTTCGTCGTATTCCTGAGGATATTTTAACTGCCGATCAATTGGGTTTGCCAGATGCGATCATCAAAATGACCGAGCACAAAAAGGGATTAGTCTTGGTAACAGGACCGACTGGTTCTGGTAAATCGACAACTTTGGCGGCGATGATTGACCATATTAATGCCAGTCGATCCGAGCATATTATTACCATTGAAGACCCGGTCGAATTTGTACACCCAATGAAAAAATGCTTAGTGAATCAACGTGAAATTAGCAAACACACATTGAGCTTTAATAATGCCTTGCGCGCTGCCTTGCGTGAAGACCCAGATATCGTTCTGGTGGGGGAAATGCGTGACTTGGAAACCACGCGTATTGCTATTGAAACGGCGGAAACCGGTCACTTGGTTTTCGGAACTTTACATACGTCTACAGCGGCAAGTACGGTTGACCGTATTATTAACCAATTCCCTGCTGAAGAGCAGGAGCAGATTCGTTTGATGCTGGCTGGCTCACTTAAAGGTGTGGTCGCGCAAAACTTATTAAAGAAAATTGGTGGTGGGCGCTGTGCGGCTTTAGAGATATTGGTGGTGACCCCCGGTATCGCGGCCAATATTCGCGACGGTAAGACTTACCAAATTCCATCATCTATGCAGATTGGTGCAAAATTCGGTATGCAATTATTGAACGATGCACTTGCTGAATTGTTGAAAAAGGAATGGGTGACTCCTGAAGAAGCCTATGACCGTTCTGCGGATAAGGAGGATATGGTCACCAAGATTAAGCAGATGGGACTCAAACTCGAATTGGATATTGTTGAATAGATGTAAAGCAGCTTTGGTTGTGGAGCAGGTCACCTGAATGCAGATACCAACAAAAACCTAGACAAGAATGTCTAGGTTTTTTATTGATTCTTAAAAAATAAGGGAACAGAGCTTATGGTGCTTATGGTGCTTTGGCGGCACTCACAGCATTGTCGATGTCGCGATGTAGGGTCATCAGCGCATCAAGACCGAGAATTTCTAATACTTCGCTAACCCCGGTGCTTGGTTCGGCGACTTCGAGCGCGCCTTGTGCTCCTTGGCATTGCTTCATATAGCTAATCAACACGCCAACGCCGGCGGAGGCGATATAGCTAACTTCTTTGAGGACTATGACTATACGATTGATGTTAGCGGCAACTTTTTGTTTGAGGAATTCCTCAAGCATCATGTAGGTGTGCCCATCAAGGGACCCAATGAGGTTTACGACGAGGACGTCGTCGATGTTGCTTTCTTGAATGTCTAACTTTGTTGTCATAAGTGTCTTTATCGCAATTGTTTCACTTTGGAAGTAGGCATATGCTCCGCATTTTGATCACGCGTCAAGACTGAGTTGGGTAGTTTGTGGCATCTCACGCTGGTACTGTTTGGTGAGCTCTCTATCATTCGCGCATGGCTAAGACACCGTCAGTAGAAAAATGTTTTGCAGCAATCGAAGATGCCGTAGCGGCATTGGAAAGCGACGAGCTCTCCTTGGATGCAGCCCTCGGCAAGTACGAGGATGGGCTCAAATTCCTGCGTTTGGCCAAACAACAGCTCGATGCTTACGAAGAGCGCCTCGATACGCTGAATGCTGCACTAGATGTTGAAGACGCCGAAGACGCTGCTGAAGACGAGTAATGGAAGCATGGCAGTCGCTCGTTAGCGAGCTATGTGATCCAAATTTGCAGAGCATAGAAGTCAACGGTTACGTAGTCACGAATAAGGCCACGGATGCGGTGCTCCTGCCCTGGCATCAGCATGGGCTGCCTGCTGGACGCGTAGAACAGCGCTTCGCGCTGATTGAGGAAATGGATGGCTTGTTCACGAGCTGCCAACAATTGATTATTCACGTTGAAAAATCTCGTCAGGCGACCTTGGAGATGCTACGCTATGCATGGCCACGTTTACCCGCTGGGGCGCAACTGTATCTCTGTGGTCCAAATGAGCTCGGCATCAAGAGTACAGCCAAGCAAGCTGAGCTGATAACAGCTGTGCCGGCTGAGGTGGCCATCAATAAAAGGAAGGCACGGGTGCTGCGTTTTGTGAAGCCAGCTAGGTCAACAACAACAGCTACGCCAACAACAGCAACTACGCCAACAGCGGATTGCCCATCAGTCCATTGGCAGCAGGTGCCCTTCAGCGCGGGCAGTGCCCAGCAGTTATGGACACGCTATGGCATCTTTAGTGCAGATGCCTTGGATGATGCAACTGCGCTGATGCAGGAGCTGATTGCTGATGAAGAACCCGGATCGCAGATCATTGATATGGCTAGTGGTTGCGGTCATCTTGGATTATTTGCCTTAGATCAGTGGCCAGAATCGCAGTGCGTCTTTTTAGAAGCCGATGCACGTGCTGTCTCGGCACTCCAGCGTAATATGAAAGCATTATCATGTGCAGAGCGCGCCTCAGCACGGTGGTGGTCTGCGGGGACGCCCTGTGACGATATCCAAGCAGATCTGATTTTAATGAATCCGCCTGCACATAGCGGCAAACAGCAGAGTTTCGTGGCGGCCCATAGCATGTTTCAACAGGCTTATGACTGTCTTACGGAAAATGGCCGTCTGTATATTATTGCGAATCGCCAGTTACCGTACGAACACGAGCTTCGGCGCTTATCTTCAGATCTTGAGATTCTGGTCGAAGAAGGCCCCTTTAAAATTTTATTAGTAAGAAAACATAGAGAATAAGTAGATGCCGAAAAGACAACGTTTAGACGCCTATGTATCGCATTGTGGTTTAGGCTCACGCAGCGATGTGAAAAAACAGATACATCGTGGTTTGGTGACAATTAATGATGTTGTGTGTAAAAATCCCAAGCAAATTGTCTGTGATGAAGTTATTGCCTTAGACGGGCAAGTGTGCCAGTTACCGCCAGAGTCCGTGCATGCGATCATTTATAAGCCGCTGAATTATGCATGTAGTCATGACCCTCGGGAAGAACCCTTGGTTGATGAATTGCTGCCGCCAGAGTGGGCCGGTGCCGGCGTGCAAATGGCAGGGCGTTTAGACCGACAGACCTCAGGTTTATTAGTCTTGAGCACCAGCGGCCAACGCATTCATCAATTGATCCACCCGAAAAAGAAAATTGCTAAGCGCTATCGTGTTACTTATAGCGGTACCTTGGTTAAGCATGCCGTCTTAAAATGCGAAGAAGGCCTGCAATTAGAGAATGAGAAAGCACCGTGCTTACCAGCTCAATTGGAAATTCACGATGAGACAACGGCGACTATTATTTTGCATGAGGGTAAATATCACCAAGTGCGGCGCATGTTCGCAGCCTTAGGTGCCGAGGTAACGGCTTTGCACCGTGATAAAATCGGTGGCATGGAATTACCAGCTGATATGCAGGTTGGTGAGATTGCATTGTTTGATGATGATACCTGGGATTTATTGCTGCAATCCGATCAAGCCTAAGCGCTTGGGGGCCTACGTTAGTTGCGCCAATTCTTCGGGCGTAGGGTAATGAGCACACCAATTAATTCTAAGCGCCCTAAGAGCATTAAAATAATACTCAGGACCAGACTCGCGTCATTGAGCTGGGACAAGCTGTTGCCATTTTGCATATTACCAAAAACAGCGCCAATGTTGGCGACCGCACTGAGGCTGAGGCCAAAGCTAAAACCAAGTTGGTTGCCAAATATGCAAAATAGCAGGGTGCCGATGGTGATGGTGAAACCATAAATGGCAATGTAGGCAGCGACTTGAAAAATAACCCGTTCGTGCAGAGAGCGTCCTTCGATCAGCATCGGGGTGACGCGAGCCGGTTCCATAAAACGCCGTAATTCGCTGCGTGCAGCCGTGATCGACAGGGCAATACGAATAATTTTAATCCCGCCAGCGGTCGAACTAGAGCAGCCGCCACAAATCATTAAAATGGCCAACAGAATCATGCAGCCGCTTGGCCAATTATTCCAAGCGCCAGGACCGGTATCAACACCAGTTTGAAAACCGGTGGTCGTCGCAAAGGACACCACTTGGAAAATGCTGTCGCGGACTAAGTCAGCGGTATTGCTATACGGAATGTGGTGGTGGTACAAAACAGCGGTGCAAATAGCGCAGCCAAAGGTGATAATCATTAAGAACCAACGTGCTTCGGTGTTTCGCCAGATGGACAGCGGTTTGCCGCGGATGGCAGAGACCAAGAGATTAAAATTGATAGCGCTCAGGAGCATGCCGAGGATGAGTACCCATTCAGCAGCCGCAGATTGAAAGCCTTCGACATTGTGATCGAAGCTACTAAAGCCGCCCGTCGAGACGCAGGCCATGGCATGGCAGGCGGCATGAAAGGTGTTCGATCCGCAGAGCATGAGTCCGATGTAAATAAGTGCCGTCATCAGTAGGTATAAAACGGAAATCGTTTTTGCCGCAGCAATTAAACGATCACTCAGTCGATTGGCACTGAGGCCTGGAATATCCGCAATATGTAATTTTGAACCGGTGCCACCGGCTAACAAGGGAATTAAAGCAATTGAAATAATCACAAAAAACAGACCGCCAATCCACTGGAGGATAGCACGCCAGAGTATCGCGCTCGGCATAATGTGTGACAAAGAATAGTCGTTGTGATATTGGTGATCGAAAATACTGGCACCGGTTGTGGTTAATCCGCTCATGCATTCAAACCATGCCTGTAAATAGGTACAGTGTTTTTGCGCCAACCACAAGCTAATGCCGGCCACCGCCGAGGCACTGAGGTAGCCGATGACCGTGGCGGTAATACCTTCGGTTAAGCCAAGGTCACGTTGGAGGCTCGCACGCGCGCCACTAATTAGGCCACTAATGCCGAGGAGAAAATACAGCGCCGTGCCAAGCAGCCACATGCTGATGTCATGCTCTGCATAATAAGCACTGCCAAGTGGCGCGAGACTCGCACAGCCAAAGAGGAGGAAAATAATCCCAAGAAATTTAACGATGACTGTTTTATTCACAGATGCAGGAAATCTTTGAGCGTATGCTTAAAAGAGGTTACTGAGTTTGTTGACGTTGCCTGTACGAGTAAAGATCAAGACTCGATCGTTTACCTTGATTTCTGAGCTACCACCGGGGATAAACATCTCGTCTTTGCGCATGACCGCGGCAATCAAACTGCCTTTCGGTAATTTTAACTCGCGTATGGGGGTATTAATTAATTTAGATTTATTGCTAGTTGAGAATTCCAAGACTTCGACATCTTCAGCACCCAGTTTTGCCACCGATACCACGTTACCGCTACGGATATAGCGCAGCATGTGGCTGACCGCCAGCAGACGCGGATTGATAACCGTGTCTAAATCAATGCTTTCGAGAATATCGATATAATTTGGCTCATTGGTGAGGACAATAGGCAGGCCGTTTCCAAATTTACGATACAGCAATGCGCCCATTAAATTACGTTCGTCGTTATCGGAGAGGGCAATAAAAGCCTGTGCTGATTCGACGTGACAACGGCCGAGTAAATCAACATCTAAAACGCTGCCTTCAAGAACCTCGACGTCTATAGGGTCTAATTCAAGTGCTGCACGTGAGGCAAGGCGATGATCAGGTTCAAGCATGGTCACCTGAATATGTTGTTTGCGTAAACGCTTGGCCAACATGATGCCAGCAATGCCGGCGCCAAAAATGAGCACCTTTTTAGGGATTTGTTTATTCGGGTCAAAGCAGGCGCTCAGCTCCGGAAGCATTTCTGGCGCACAAATAACATAGACGGTATCGCCTACGCGGAGTTTTTCTTGGCCATTAGGAATGATCGTGCGGTGGCCACGACGAATGCTGGCAACGAGGTAATCGCCTTGTAGCTGCTGACGCATGGTAATGAGTGTTTCACCAGCAATTTGACATTCTTCGTTGACGGTCAACGCGCGTAGGGCAATACGGCCATTTTCAAAATTAACGGCTTCCCGTGCACCGGGGCAATTAATTAAATTGATAATATATTCAACCGTCAAACCTTCTGGAGAGATGATGTAATCAATCCCAAATTGACTGGATGGAATAGTGCTATCGGCATTGGCTAATTCAGGATTGCGCAGACGTGCGATTTTCGTTGGCACCCCATAGAAGTCTGCTAATTGGCAAATGGCCATATTGATAGCATCTTGATTGGTGACCGCCAAGACGAGGTCGGTGTGACGAATGCCGACGTCCTCCAAGGTGTTGGGGCTCATTGCGCTGCCGACAACGATTTGACAATCGACACTATGTTCAATTTGCGCTAAGTGTGTTTCATCAGGGTCGAGTAAAACCACATCCAGATGTTCACCAGCGAGGGCGGCTGTTAAGTTACTACCAATGGTGCCTGCACCAGCAATTAAAATACGCATAATTTACCGAATCAACTTACTCAGCGCTTTAAAGCTGTCGCCGCCAGCCTGTCGTTGAAGTCTGAGGATAACGCTTTCGAGTGGCACGACCAAGGCACCGAGGTCACGCATCGCATTGATAGCGCTATCACGATTAAACGGAGCGCGGCTGTCAATCGCATCTGCAACAACGAGCACATTAAAGCCACGTTGAATTAAATCGGCACAGGTGCCGAGCACGCAAACATGTGCCTCAATGCCGCAAATAATAATTGTTTCACGATTTAAGGCAGCAATTTCCTCGCGTAAGGTTAGATCATCACAGCAGCTAAAATGTGTTTTTTCTAAAACCTGCGCGTTGTCTGGTGCAGCATCGAGCAATGCGGGTAGTGTCGCGCCTAAGCCCTTGGGGTATTGCTCGCTAAACAGCACGGGCAGTTCAAGGATCTGTGCTGCTTGGATAAGAGTGTTGCAGGCTTGGCCACAGGCCTGATCAGTGGCGATGCTCGGAATAGCTTTGCAAAATGCCTCTTGCATATCAATGACCAGTAATGCACTGGCGTGCGCGAAGATATTAAAATGCGCCATCTGCGTGTGCCCTATTCAATACGAGCCATGGCCACCGTGATGTTATCAACACCACCATAACGGTTGGCTAATTCTATACACTGCATGCAAGCAATTTGCAGGTTGCTGCTATTATTAACGATGGTTTGAATTTCTAAATCACTAATCATATCTGTGAGCCCATCGCTGCAGACCAGATAAATATCACCAGCAATCAGTTCTTCGATAATAATATCAACGGTAATGTGTTCCATGCCCAGCGCGCGGGTTAATATGCTACTGAGCATGTGGGCTTCATCGCTGTTGGGGTCGAGGTCCCCAGCGCGTACACGTTCGGCAACGAGGCTGTGGTCTTCGCTGACTTGTTCAATGCGCTTATTGCTGACGCGGTAGATACGGCTGTCGCCGACATGACCCATAATTAATTGCTTATGCATGAAGGCGAGCGCACAAATAGTGGTGCCCATGTCGTAGAGTTCAGGGTTGGCCGCAGCATGACTCATAATGCGATCATTGGCTTCAAATACCGAAGTCTGCATTTGGCTAATGACGCGTTCTTCGTCATGCCAATCGGTGTCTTTTAATTCGCGTAATTTCGCACTGACCGCGGTAACAGCTAATTCACTGGCGACGTGTCCGCCGGCGTGCCCGCCCATGCCATCGCAGACAATTAAAATGCGATCGTCTTCATTAAAATAGAGGGAGTCTTCGTTGCCTTCACGGACTAAGCCTTTGTGCGTTTGGCCGGCCATGGTGATATGTTTGGTAGCTGGGGAATCCACGTGGGTGTCCATCACTAATCTACCGCAAGGGCTAAAAGAGTAAGGTCGTCGTCTGCTTTAGTGGTACCGCGAAACTGACGAACGCTGTTCATTAAATGGTCGAGCAACTCTTCAACACCGAGTTCGGCTTTATCAATGATAACATGCTGCATACGCTCGAATCCGTATTCTTCTTCTTGGCGGTTGAGGGTTTCATTGAAACCATCGGTATAAATTAAATACACATCGCCAGACTGGACCTGCGTAACTTCTTCTTGCATGAGCTGTTTAAATAATTTTCCACTTTTCATGCCGACAACCATGCCGCCGGGTTTAATTTCGCTAAACTCTTTGCTGTGAATATTGTATCGTAGCACTGGGTTGTGACCGGAGCGAACCCAGCAGATTTCACGTTTCTTTGGGTTGAGTTCACCGTAACACATGGTGATGAATTTTTCACCGCGTAGGTCGTCAACGAGGGCTTCGTTAAGCGAGGAAACAACTTCGGCAGGGCTGCCGCCTTGGCGTGCAAAAATACTGAG
>CBDUFM010000070.1:0-8822 GCA_965366325.1 uncultured bacterium | reverse complement strand
AAGATGCGCTCGATTAAATCATTGTCGCCACCCTCTTGCTTAACTACTGCAGCGGCTTCATGCGATAAAACTCGAATCTGCTCATGACATTCTTGGCGGTCACCACCAGCCTTGACCATAGCCATAATAAAATTCTCAGTGGCCATAAAGGGCAGCTCTTGGTTAATGCGTCGCTCTATAACTTTTGGATAAACGACCAAACCCTCTGATACATTTTGTAAAATGCTTAATACCGCATCAGCGGTCAAAAAAGCTTCGCCCAAGGTGATGCGACGGTTCGCACTATCGTCTAAGGTGCGCTCCATCCACTGTACCGCTGCGGTTTGTTGTGCATTACTGACCAAGCTCATCAAATGACGCGCAAGACTACAGCAGCGCTCTGAACGCATAGGGTTACGCTTATAGGCCATTGCCGAAGAACCAATCTGATCTTTACCAAATGGCTCTTCTATTTCTTTTAAATTTGCCAACAAACGAATATCCGTCGCTATTTTATGTGCCGTTGCACCAAAACTCCCTAAAGCAGAAACAATATCGACGTCAACTTTACGCGTGTAGGTTTGGCCGGTTACGATATAAGCGCTGTCAAAGCCTGCCGCTTTGGTCACCAAACGATCCAGCTCCTCCACCTTATCATGGTCACCATTAAAGAGTGTTAAAAAGCTGGCCTGCGTGCCGGTCGTACCCTTAACGCCGCGAAAACGCAAATCTGTGCGCACGCGTTCAATATTACGTAGGTCCATGACCAACTCTTGCAACCACAGACAGGCACGTTTACCAACCGTCGTTAACTGTGCTGGTTGGAAATGAGTAAAACCAAGCGTTGGTAAGTCTTTATACGTTTCAGCAAAAATACGGAAACGATCAACCACGGTGGCCAATTGCGGAATCAAAAGATCCAAGGCATCACGTAAGACAATTAAATCCGTGTTATCGCCGACATAGCAGCTGGTCGCTCCTAAATGAATGATAGGAGCCGCAGTTGGGCAGCATTCACCAAAGGTATGCACATGGGCCATGACATCATGACGACGCTTCTTTTCTTCAACAGCGGCCATTGCGTAGTCAATGTTTTTGACATTCGCTTCCATCTCTGCAATTTGCGCATCACTAATTTCCAGTCCCAAGGATTGCTCAGCCTTGGCCAACATAATCCACAACTCACGCCACGTTTGAAATTTCTTATCATCACTGAAGACGTAGGCCATTTCGGCTGATACGTAACGAGTTACAAGTGGGCTCTGGTAACGATCATTGCTCATATTTGGGATCCTCTCTGTGGGAGCGCAGAGTGTGGCTGTATGGCTGCCAAGACAAGTATCCTCGCTGGCTGCAAGCTCCTCCCCTCAAACGAAACGCTTAAGCCCTGTTGCTGACGAGCAGACCCGATACCCTCTCATACGCAATTACTCCAGTAACAAGGGCGTTTTTGATGGAAACACTACGCATTGCTTGTCTAAAAATGAATGCCAGCGCCAATCTGGAAACCAACCTCCAACAGATCAGCGCCGGCATCCATGCCGCCGCCCATGCTGGCGCCCACATCCTGCTGACACCGGAATGCGCACTATCAGGATACCCCGGTGCCTGCCGTGAGAACTTCGAAGACATTAATTGGTGCGCCTACGATGGGCACGAAGACCTCGTCCACACCCGCGCACAAGCGGCCGGAATCGCCGTGGTCCTCGGCAGTATCAGCAAGCAGGATAGCCAGATCTATAATGATGCCCTCTTCTGTGGTCACGACGTTCGTGTCAGCCGCTACCACAAACGCTGCCTCACCCCCTTTGACAAAAAACATTTCAGCAGCGGCTCAGCGCCATGCCTCATTGATTACAAGGATTGGAAGATTGGTATCACGGTCTGCTATGACGTGCGTTTTCCACATAGCTGGGGTGACCTCGTCGCTAATGGTGCAGAACTCATTCTCAGCATTGCCCATATGGCGGGACCAGATCCCGATCTCGGCGTAAAAAACACGGTGGTTCCCAATCATTACAGCAGCCGTGCCGCCGAATGGGCCACGCCGCTGGTCCTCTGTAATACGACGCACGAAAAACGCTGGTTAGAAAATAACGCTTGGGATGCGCGCGGTATGCGCTGCGAAAAAGTAAGCAACCATGCATCAGAGCTCATCGATATATTTGATGCACAAAAACGCAGCGCCTTCGATGCATGGTACAGCGAGATCCACGCCGATGCCGTTCGCTACCACCAACAACGATAGCGTGCGTTTTCTAGACTACTCCACATGCATGCTTAGGCAGGCAACGCCTTCGATGCGGAGTCACGTCGACGACTCAGCCAGCACATAGAGATACCCTCGGCCATAAATCCGGCGACCAATGCCGCCGCTGCTGTAACATGATTTAAACTGTCGCTGGCTTGGGCAATCGCTACAACCGCGGTAATCGACAAGATTCTCAAGATACCGCTAATCCCCATGCTCCCTGTTTTACGCTGCAGCATGGCAAGACCGTGATAGTAATTACGCAAGGTTAAAAAGACTGGGATTGCACAGAGGACCAACATCGCTTCTTGAGCCATTTGAATATGACCAAGATCCTTTATCCCGAGTAAATAATATAAAATCCATGCGTGGATCGGTGATAGACACACAATCAACATCACGATCAATACAACAGTAAACACGCGAAGCATAAAATTTCGCACACCCTCGCGATCTTCCGCGCCAAATGTTACAAACAAATGCCTAAATTGATTCAATACATTATAGAAAATCATCGTGAAATCAAAAACGATTCGTAAAACGGCAATCGTCAACACCGCGTTTTCCGTATGGCTCACAAAGCCATATATAATAGGACGACTCAAAGCAAACATCGAACTCGTAAATGCAACTGGATAAAAAAACTGCAAGGCACGTTTATAGGTCAAGCGCTCCGCATCCGGATCTAGCGCTGGCGACTCATAGTTGCGCATGTAAACAAGCCAAGTTAACAACAAGTGAATGAGAGCGGGCAACACGAAAGAACCGGTAATAACCAAGACTGGATCCATCTGCGCTGCAAGGCCAAACAATAAGACCAAGACCGTCGCCCCCAACATGATTCCATTTAAAATAGTTACCCATCCGGTGCGTCGTGACTGGATCAATAAACCGGTTAGATAGAAACGCAAGGCATTGATTACAATCATCGGCGACAGTAGCTGCAGGTAAAATAGCACCCGCTCCAACCACTCGCCGCGCATGTTAAACAACAAGGGAACCACTAGTTCCCCAAGCGGGGTAAATGCGAAGCTCAATACGGGCAACGACAGGCATAAAGCCGCTAATAAAATAAAACGTACACAAATACGCGCTGCCTCAGGCGACCGCGATAAGACATTCGCCATCTGTGGCACAAAAATAATACCAGCATTACAAAATTGAAAAATACTGGCCGCAATCGCGAATATAGCAATTTCACTGACGGCTTCGGGATAACGACTTAAAACACCATTCTTAAACTGAGCCGCTAAAATCATTGCTAAACCGGTTAAGGCTAGCGGCCAGAAGAAAGGCCAATACTGCTTCCGCTTATCGAGCATAGTCATCCATATCTTATCCGTAGAGACTATACGCCTTTTTCGCTGCGGAGTTCTCTGATCGGCGTTATTACATCGAAAAATTCCAGAAAGCCAACTCCGTACATGCGCGGGCTATTCACTCTATTGGCGCTGGCTCTGGTATCCTAACAGTAAATTCCGCACCCTGAGCCTCGAGATACACCTTCGGTCCATCATCAAGCGTATAATCAATCCATGCCTTATTGTATGTAAAGCCTTCCGGCAGTTCTGAGGCAAATTCTTTGTGGAAATTTATCTCATAAACGCCTGCAGCGATTCGCTCTTCGACATGCTTAATAAAATCATAGGACAATGCACCCTGACGCTCCACATCCCCCATTACGAAGGCGACTTTCAAAATACGAATACGCGGCTTTTCTTCTTCAATCAACAGATTATCGCCGAATAAACTCAATGCTTTATCATCTTCCTGCTTAATCTCAGCAATCAGCTTGGTGATGGCTTGTGCATTTGCGAAATCACCCTTACGTGTCTCCGAACGCAGCTCCTTCTCCAACTGACCGACCACCTTGACTTGCTGCTTTTGAATATCTTGCTTGGCCTCGCGTACAATTTCGGCAATGCGCTTATTGTGCTCGTCTATCTTCTTCTGCACTGATGCAGGTAATTCATATGCTTCCGCCCGCACTGACACAGACCCATGCAAACACCATAAACAAAGCGGCAGCCATAGCGAAGACATCGCTAGCACAGTGCATATCCGTCCCATAGACACTCCTTCAGATAAGTGACCTAGTCTAGGCAAGCTTGCAAACCAAGCATGCGGTTTTTCACTACGTATTTTCGCACTGTCCCCTACCTAGTAGCTGAAAACCAATAAAAAACGGGGAGCACCGCTTGGTGATCCCCGTCTGTTTTATGCAATCTGATCCAACACCTAGCAGTGCTCTGCCCAAGCTGCGGAAAAGGCTTCTGCAATTTGCTCTGCAAAACGGCCTTCAATCTGGTGACGATGAAGCATCCAAACCACTTCGCCGTCTTTCAACAAGGCTGCACTTGGACTGCTCGGTGGGTATTCAGCAAAGTGCCCGCGAGCCTGCGCCACTGCAGCACTGTCAACACCAGCAAAAACAGTCGTAATGTGATCAGGCTTCTTCTCACTACTATTCATAGCTGCGATGAGGCCTGGACGTGCGGAACCAGCCGCACAGCCACATACAGAATTCACGTAAATCAAGCATGTGCCGCCTTTTGCAACAATTGCATCAACTTCTTCAGGGGTTGTCAGTTCAATCACACCTGCGCCATTGAGTTCGGCGCGCATTGGATCGGTCAATTGTGGGGGATACATAGCAATCTCCTTTTGCGCGCAGTCTGCCAAGGTTCTGGCCGCTGCCAATGCGATTCCTGATAGCGGTCCATACGCTTACGTATGGACCGAATCCAGCTGTATCAGCGCCCTACTTGAGTCTGATTTTAGCGACCGGCTTCGGCGCCATGCGCACGCCACGTGCAGAGGCCCCTTGGAAGGGAACTTCTGACAGGTCAAACTTGGCCTTCTTGAGCTTTTGCCGTGGAGCCAATACGAGATCCATATCAACCTTCGATTGATCATCACCAATGATCAGATAATCAACCTTGCCGGCCTTATCCTTAATCAGCTCATATTCACGGTTACGTGTAAACTTTAACAGCTTCACCTTCTTAGCGAATGCCTGCTTCTTTTTATCGCGATAGATTACCGTAAACTCAATACCCTTTTCCTGATCAAAGATGTCGTAATGAATCACCTTATCGGATATAAGGATTTTCTCATCTGGGGAGCAAATTTTATAAGCGCCATCACGGCTCACGATCAAAATACGATCGAATTCCGTGACCGAGAGATTGTATTTATCATCACCCTTAATCGAGGTACCAAAGAACATACTCTTCGGATCAAAACTCACCTTCAAGTTTGAGCGAGCAACTTCCTTCTTATCAACCTCCTGGAATGTGGTAATTTCCGTGAGACGCGGGTAATCTTTTGCGTATTTCTTATGTATTTCCGTTAGAAAACCGATTGTCGTTTTCTTCATATTGCGCAGCTTTGAATTAATAGCCTTAATCGCCTTAATAATATCATCAATATCTTTACGTGTCTTGTTGATATCATATGCAGAGATACGACGAATGCGGATTTCCAAAAGACGCTTCACGTCATCATCAGTCATATCACGAATAAAGAGTTTCTTAAACTTATTCATCCCCGTATAAACTTCGGAATACACCGCCTCTTCGGTCTTCGCTTCCTCAATCCGTTTGTAGACGCGATTTTCAATAAAGATCTGTTCCAGCGTTAGCCAGTGCTGTTTATTCTCTAGCTGATCAAGCTCCCACTCAAGTTCACGCTTCAATAATTCTTTAAGCTGCGCGGTTAATTCCTTGAGAATCTGTGTCACCGTCATTTCAACGGGATGACGATCACGAATCACGACGATATTCGAAGAAATACTTACTTCACAATCAGTATAAGCATACAGCTGCGGAATAACTTCATCCGCATAAATACCGCGCGGTAGGCTTAATTCAATTTCAACCGTATCAGTTGTAAAATCACTGATCCCAGCGATTTTCACCTTGCCTTTTTGGGCTGCATTTTCTATCGACGTAATCAGACTTTCGGTGGTTGTTGAAGCAGGGATTTCATTAATCGTGACCTTTTTATCACTATCTGCCTCAATACGCGCACGTAATTTAACCTTACCACGTCCATCATCATACTCAGACACATCCATCAAACCGCCGTGATGGAAATCTGGGTAAAGCCGCGGCTCCTTGCCTTCAAGAATGTCAATCTGCCCCTGAATCAACTCGCCAAAATTATGCGGCAGGATTTTGGTTGCCATACCAACGGCAATACCCTCGGTACCCAACATTAGAATAACGGGCAGCTTAGACGGCAAGGCAACAGCCTCTTGCTTGCGCCCATCGTAACTCGGCTGGTACTCGGTCAGATGTTTATTAAACATCGTTTCGCGAGCCAGAGGCGTTAAACGACACTCAATATAACGTGCCGCAGCAGCACGATGGCCGGTAATGGGGTTACCAAAATTACCCTGGCGCTCAATAAAGTAATTCTTATTTGCCAATACAACTAATGCATCGCCAATAGATGCATCGCCGTGTGGGTGCAACTTCATCGCTTCACCAATGACATTGGCTACTTTATTAAACTTACCGTCATCCATGTTACTCATGGTCTGCAAGATACGGCGTTGCACTGGTTTACAGCCATCGCGAATATCTGGAATCGCACGATCAATAATAACATAACTAGCGTATTCGAGGAAGTTACCTTCCATCATTGGTTCAAGATTGGCCATATACTCTGTGTCTCGCTCTGTTAGCTAATTTCAGCAATCAAGTTTTTCTCAATAAAACGTCGGCGTTCTGGGGTATTTTTACCCATAAAGAAATCCAACGCCTTTTCCACTTCACGCATATTATTCGCATCAACGGGGATCAAACGAATATTGGAATCAATAAACTGTTTAAATTCCTTGGGTCCAATTTCACCCAATCCTTTAAAGCGCGTCACTTCTGGCGAGCTGATAGATTCAAGCGCCTCGTCACGCTCCTCCTCAGAATAGCAATAACGAGTTTCTTTTTTGTTTCGCACACGAAATAGAGGCGTCTCTAAAATATACACATGCCCCTTGAGCACCAAGTCCTCAAAGAAACGGAGGAAATAGGTCAGCAAGAGATTGCGAATATGCATGCCGTCGACGTCAGCATCCGTAGCAATAATCACTTTATTATAGCGCAAATCGTCGAGATTCTCTTCGAGTCCCAGCGCACGCATAATATTATACAGCTCTTCGTTTTTGTAGACGGTGTCGCGCTTTAAACCATGGCAGTTCAAAGGCTTACCCTTCAAGGTGAAAATTGCCTGAGTATAGACATCACGCGATTGAATCATCGCACCACCGGCAGAATCACCTTCGGTCAGGAAGATCGACGTTTCCTCACCGAGCACATTTTTCTTATCGGTATAATGAACCTTGCAATCAATCAGCTTGGGAATGCGAATTGCGGTCTTTTTAGCGCGCTCACGGGCTTCTTTCTTCACCGAAGCCAGCTCTTTGCGTACTTTTTCGTTTAGCTTAACTTTATTAAGAATGTCCTCAGCAACTTTTTTATTTTCGTGGAGGAACCTCAATACGGCATCTTTAACCGCCGGAACGATATCTCCACGCACTTCCGTATTGCCAAGTTTATTCTTAGTCTGTGACTCAAAAACCGGATCTTTGATTTTTATCGCAATCGCCCCGAGCAGACCATCACGCACATCCTCACCAGCAAAGTTTTTACCCGCAAATTCGTTCACACCCTTTAACAGGCCCTCACGAAACGCGCTTTGGTGCGTACCCCCATCATTGGTGTACTGACCATTCACAAAACTGAAATAGCTTTCCCCATATTTATCTGTATGCGTAAAAGCGAATTCTAACTGCTTGTCTTTAATATGGCAGACCTCGTAGAGCGATTTCTCACCACCGAGCTCTTCTAAGAGCAGATCCTGTAAGCCGTTTTTACTATAGTACTCTTGATCGTTATAAGTGAGACGCAGACCGCTATTGAGATACGCATAATAGCGCAAGCGACGTGCCACGTAATCTTCAATGAAATTGTATTTACCGAAGATTTCTTCGTCGGGGGTAAAGGTAACCATGGTACCTTGTTCGGCCTTCTTATCGGTTCCTTTTTTGTCCGATACTAACTTACCCTGCTCAAACGTAGCCGTACGGAACTTACCCTCACGCCAACTGGTCACCATGAAATTTGAGGACAGCGCATTCACAGCCTTAGTACCAACACCATTCATGCCAACCGAAAACTGGAAGACATCGTCGTTGTACTTACCGCCCGTGTTAATCTGACTAACACAATCGACGACCTTACCCAAAGGAATGCCACGCCCATAGTCACGAATGGTTATCGATTTTTCATCGCGCCTTATGTCGATCTGCTTACCTTCACCCATGATGAATTCATCAATTGAGTTATCGATAACCTCTTTTACTAGGACGTAAATACCATCAGATGGATGTGATCCGTCGCCAAGTCGGCCAATATACATACCCGTACGTAATCGGATATGTTCTAGTGGATCTAAAGTTTTAATTGATTTTTCGTCATATTTGACCGGTTTTTTGGCCATGCATACCCTCACGTCTTAGCCGTACCATGGTGCCCTTGGCCCAAGAATCAAGAAAGCCCTTGCCCGCTTCAGCATGGCGTGAATGCCA
>CBDUFM010000069.1:0-8835 GCA_965366325.1 uncultured bacterium | reverse complement strand
CGCATGTCGCAAGTCATCGGAAGAAAATGCATTTATCACAATTACCAATCAATGCGAAAAACCTGCACCACTAACACCGGGTATGCTCGCATGGTCAATCGATTAATAACACAATATAAAGGAATATAATATGCGTAAATTACGAATGGGTATGGTTGGCGGTGGACAAGGAGCATTCATTGGTGCCGTCCATCGCATTGCCGCTTTCATCGACAATAAAATTGAATTAGTCTGTGGCGCTTTTAGCTCAACCGCTGAAAAGTCTATAGCCTCTGGCAAAGAGCTTGGCATCGACGATGCGCGCTGCTACGGCACCTTTGAAGAAATGATGCAAAAAGAACAGGCACTTCCTGCGGATCAACGCATGGATTTTGTCGCTATCGTTACCCCCAACCACATGCATTTTCCCGTTGCCAAAGCCGCTCTCGAAGCCGGCTTCCACGTCATGTCAGACAAGCCGGCCACACTAAGTCTTCAAGAGGCCAAAGACTTGGAACTTATTGTCAATAAATCCGGACTGCTTTACGGACTCACCCATAATTACACCGGCTACCCCATGGTCAAAGAAGCGCGCGACATGGTCAAAACCGGTAAGCTCGGTAAAATTCGTAAAGTCGTAGTTGAATACCCACAAGGCTGGCTTGCAGATGCCGAACAAAACAAACAAGCTGCATGGCGCACCGATCCTAAACTCGCTGGCGGTTCCTGCTGCATGGGTGACATTGGTACCCACGCCGAAAATTTAGCTGAATATATTACTGGATTGAAAATCACTGAACTGTGCGCTGACTTCACCACGTTTGTTGAAGGTCGTCCACTCGAAGATGACGGCAACGTTTTAATTCATCTAGAAGATGGCGCTAAAGGCATACTCTACGCAAGTCAAATTAGCGTTGGTGAAGAAAACGGTTTGCGCATTCGCGTCTATGGTACCAAAGGCGGCATCGAATGGGTACAAGTGGAACCAAATACGCTCATCGCTAAATGGAATGACCAACCCAATCAAATCATTCGTACCGGTGGCCCCGGCTTGTCAGCGGTAGCTAACCACAACACACGTACCCCAGCTGGTCACCCCGAAGGCTTCCTCGAAGCGTTTGCTAATATTTACAATAATTATGCGGACACCCTGCTCGCACGTATCAATGGCACTGAGGCCAACGAATTTGCTGACGATTTCCCAAGCATAACAGATGCAGTACGCGGCATGCGCTTCCTCGAAACCGTTATCAAAAGCGCCAACAGCGATCAAAAATGGGTATCATTCGTCGATTAATGCCAGCATTAATTAAAATATTCTAAAGGAATTAATATGTCTAAAAAAGCATTAATCGTCTGGGGTGGCTGGGATGGCCATCAACCACAGCAGTGTGCCGAGCGCTACGAAGCCTTCCTCACAGAAGAAGGCTTTGATGTCACCGTCAGTGATTCACAAAAGGTCTACACTGATAAAGACTTCATGTCCTCGCTGTCGGTAATCTGCCCGATGGTCACCATGTCAACGATTGAACGTGAAGAATCTGAAGGGCTCCGCGCCGCGGTTAAAAGTGGCGTCGGCATTGCTGGCCACCACGGCGGCATGGGCGATTCCTATCGCAACGATACTGAATATCAATTTATGACTGGTGGACAATTTATTTGTCATCCCGGTGGGATTATTGATTACACCGTTGACTGCGTTGACAATGACCCCATCACCGAAGGCATTGGCTCATTCCAAATGCACAGCGAACAATATTTTATGCATGTTGACCCCTCCAATGAAGTCATCGCCACCACGGTCATGAATAAACGCGAAGAAGCTCCCTGGGTCTCTGGCACCGTGATGCCCGTAGCCTGGAAACGCATGTACGATCAAGGTCGTGTTTTCTACAGCGCCCTCGGTCACGTAAATGCCGATTTTGAAGTCAAAGAGGCATGGACTATTATGAAGCGCGGCATCCTGTGGGCTGCGCGCTAAAACAATTACCTAAGTAAATTAACGCACTTAGCCTGAAGCCCTACATGCTTTCTACAATTATTGAGAAACATGTAGGGTTCTTTATATCGTAAATGAGCCTTCTATGCAGCTGAAATCAATTAGGTAGCATTCGCCTGAGCGAAGTTTTATAGCTGCTGCACAAACATCGCCTGTTTGGGTAATATCTATCAGCTTAAACTCCTCAACCACATCCAACTCATCGCTACGCCACGGATCTGCAGAAACTTTATTTAACATAAGGCAGGCTAAAATCTTCATACCGCCATACATCTTCTTGGGCGTGTAAACACAATAGGGCAGTTCCGAATCTTCGTATTCAGGGTTTAGCTGACTATTTTTCTGTAAGGCAACCGCGTCCCAGCCACTGAGATTAATAAGTGCTACATGTTGTTGTTGGTAACTACCTTGATAACCAGATCCCGCTGGTGTTTCGACACGTGAAAAAGCGGACTCACCGGCCTTGGCACCCTGTGGCAAAGCATAATGACCTAGATAAACATCATGGACAGCATTCAGGCGGACACGATCAACCCGCAAAGTACCAAACGGAAGCACGATCTCTGCTAAATCGATACGTGATTCGTAATCAATCACGTCTAAGAATAGCTGCCGATAAAGCACCCCATTATGGTATTTATGTAATTTTATTTCTGATGGCGTCTTTGCCTGCTGTGGGTTTCTTAATTCCGTAAAGCTGTATTGCATACCACTGGCACCAGTCTGGCTACACATGTCAGACTGAAAATGCGTATTAAATACCAGCTTCGAGTCCCATTCGGCCTTGCTATCCACCTTGCAGGTGCGCAATTCGGTATAACCGGAATCCAAATGATTACTGACCAGCAATCCGGGACCCTGTAAAAAAGTTTTATGAACTCGATCTGACACTTGATCTTCTGTCCATATGGAATCTGTCTCTGGCTGAGTCCAAAACGGATGGTCCTCTGGGAGGCTTAATGCGTGAAATGTTTTGGCACACCAAAATGGACTTGCAGCACAGGCGTAATCCTGAATAAGATCATCACATGCCCTGTAATAACCCAGGTTAGGAATGCCATCGGTAAAGACATCATCACGATTTACAAACTGTAAGATATTCCCCGAACAGATGCGTCGATATTCACCTGCTTTACTCATATCACCATTATTAAGGAAAAATGACATTGGCAGAGCCGAAGATGCTGCAAAGCGATAGTTTATGCTCCTGCCCCACAATAATGACTCTCCGTTTTTACCAAAGAATCGCGGGTAGGTTTCCTGAAATAGCCTATGCCTTTCCTCGAATAGACGAGCTAGGGCGGGGGCATGCTCGTAGCCCCACCATTTACACCAAATAGGTCCATAAAAATGAAAGGCCCAAGGGCAATAATAATTAAACAGTCTTCCATCACGGTACCAACCATCACCCGTGTACCATGCACTAATATTATGTAAATGATCGTAATAGATATCCATGTCGACGCTGTAATCATGGTTCAGCAAGAACGTGCTCATCATCACACTAAAAAAGCGCCAATTATGACCATACGTCATACCAGAAGACCAATTCTGTAAGCATTGTGCAATTTGATCCTGCTCCTGCTTGCTATAATCACCCCAAAAATTGTCGAGACACTGCAATAAGCCTACTGCCAAACCCCCGCCCTGGACGACACATGCTAGCGGTAGCGATTGATCAGTTCGTCCAAAAGAATTCAAAAATCCAAAAAAACGTTCAGATTTAGGATCCGTTGCTAGCAATAATTGATTTAAGTAATAGTCCTTCAGCGACATATCAGCAATTTTTAAGTTAGGGTTCTCTTGAATAAGTGGCGCCGCAATAAAAAACGATCTAGCAAGACCTTCAAATTCATTTGATTTCACACTCTCAGCATCATCAGGGTCTTGTGGGTAACTTTTTTCTGACAGTCGCGGAAATACAATCGGGTCATCAAATGCATCCACATGCGAAAAAACGCCAGCAAGTAGTGACTCAGCAATGGCGATCCAATCCTTTCGTTCCAACCCAGTATAGGGACTTATCGCGCTCGTTCTTGGGTTACCATATCTAGTCATGCAGTAGCTACCTTTCTATCCCAGTGGTCTATACCACTTATACAGTGCCCACAAAGTGTTTTTTATGCAATATTATGCAAATTGAATCCTCGGTAGCTGCATCTGGAGACCGCCTCAGTCCTAGTTTACAGGCATCGCTGTCTTTATGAGCAAGCGCATACCGTATGCAGGCATCAATGCTCATCCCACCCCGCAACGATTTTCGCTGTGGCTGACAAATGGGCAGCGGCCACTATGGCTGCGGCGACAGGCGAAACACTGTGCGCTTATCACACGGCTAGGCTCAACATCCCACCACTGCCCAAACGCCATTATCATTTTTTTTAAATAGTAATTACTGTCCATTTATGCTTGTATAGTACATATTTGGTCATATATTACTATTTATGAATATAGAAGATGTCATCGCTCAGTATGCACGTCGGATCAAACAAGCCCGCATAGCGCGTGGCTGGACGCAAAGCGATCTTGCCAAGGAAGCTGGCGTTTCAGCAAAAAGCATCTCACGCATTGAGTCTGGGATGTCCAGTGACCTGAAGACCTATCTACTCATTCTCGAAGCGCTCAAGTTACTCGAGCGGGTATCTGCAGTACTCAAACCACAACTCAATCCTCTCTTGCTCGCTGAGGAAGAAAAACGCGGCAAGGAACGCAAGCGCTCTCGTAAATCCAAAAATAACAACAGCAGTAAAAACAGCCGTGATTTCCAATGGGGCGAGGATAAAGCATGATCAACCAGACAGCCGAAGTGCACCTCTGGGGTACCCATATCGCAACCGTTGCCTGGGATGACGCGCATGACTATGCCGTCATGCGCTACGTACCGTCTTTTTTACACAGCGGCATAGAGGTCTCACCCTTCACCATGCCCTTACGTGATGACAACTATAGCTTTCCTGAACTAGCCAAAGCATCGTATAAAGGCCTGCCCGGATTCTTAGCCGACAGCTTACCCGATAAATTCGGTAGCGCCCTCATCACGCAATGGATTGAACGACAAGGTCGGCAAGCCAGTGACTTTTCACCCATTGATCGACTGTGTTATGTCGGCACGCGTGGCATGGGTGCCCTTGAATTCGTGCCCTCACTAAGCGCCAGCGAAAGCCTTGGCGAACAATTAGAAGTTAAAGAATTAGTACGCCTAGCCAATTTGGCGCTCTCTGAAAAAGGGCTCTTACAGACATCACTAGAGGATGAAAAGGCCGTTGAACAAATAATTCGCATCGGCACTTCCGCTGGCGGTGCACGCGCCAAAGCACTTATTTCTTGGAACGCAGAAACCAATGAAGTGTATAGCGGCCAACTAGCACCGCGGCCTGGCTTCAGTTATTGGTTAATGAAATTTGATGGCGTCGATAAATCTGGCGACAAAGAAGGCCCTGATCCGCATGGCTACGGCCTGATTGAATACGCCTATTATCGCCTAGCCATCGCAGCCGGTATAGAAATGACTGCATGCAGGATCTTCGAAGACCATGGGCACTATCATTTCATGACCAAACGCTTTGACCGCACGGACGCTGGCGAAAAATTACATATGCAGTCTCTCTGCGCTTTGCGTCATTATGATTTTAATATGGCAGGCGCTCATAGCTACGAACAAGCCCTGCACTGCTGTCTTGATCTAAAACTTGAAAAAGCACAAATACGCGAACTCTATCGCCGCATGTGCTTTAATGTCATCCTACGCAACCAAGATGATCACACTAAAAACATTTCGTTTCTCATGGATAAAGCTGGCCAATGGCGCTTATCCCCAGCCTATGACGTTACGTTTGCCTACAATCCCGATGGCAATTGGACCGCCAGCCATCAAATGAGCATCAATGGTAAGCGCGAAGATATTACGCGCGAAGATTTACTCAGCGTCGCCCGTCGTTTTAAAATAGGCAAAGCTAACGCCATTATCGACAGCATTATTGCTGTGTCCAAAACGTGGCCGCAGCTTGCCGAAGAGATTGGCATTGCCGATGAACGCATCACAGCCATTGCGCAAACATTTCGCCACCTGTAATGCCCAAGCCACGCATGGAGCATTAATCTAAACGTGGTCGTATTGCCTTATGTGAAAAGGCAAGAATAAGCACTGGGCACAACGTACAGAGCAGACATGCCGGCATAAATTGTCCCCAGATCTGATGGCTATACGCAAACATCAGTGGGCCAATTGCGCTGCCAATAACCATTATTTTCATCATGGTACCACTAATCGCACCGAGGTTTTGACGGCCAAAGAAATAAGGCATGGCCACCGTTGAAAGTGGCCCAAAAAATCCACCACTTACTGCCAGACCTGTAATACAGGCATACCAACCAATCGTTGTGCCAAGAAAAGATAGGGCAACAAATCCAAGTGCTTGAAAAGCACACATAATACGCAGCAATAAAGTCATTGGATACCGATCACAAGCCCAGCCAACAAACCAACCAACCGTTGGTGCAATCACTGCCATCGGAATAAAGAGAGTCAGCGCTGTTTCCTTCGTCATGCCATGCTCAGCTGCAAACTGATCAATATGAAAAGGAATCGCCGTGCCCACCACGCCCTGCATTGCCAAGGACAAGGTTATTAACCAGAAGGCCCAACTGCGCTGTGCCTGTGCTAGCGTAAAATGTTCTTCTTCGCGAGCCGCACTAGCCGCTGCTTCGTCAGGCATGTCCGCTGCATCTGCTGCGACAGCATGCGCATCCTGCACCAGACCGCCGTCCATCTCAAGGCCACACTCCTCCGGATTATCACGAAAGAACAACCAGCCAAAAAAAGACATGAATAAAGCCGAGACCAATGCGAGGATATACCAAGCGCCACGCCATCCAAAATCATTAATTAAATACTGGAAAAATGTGGGGGTTAAACCAAATGCCAGAGAGGTCGCAATCCCAGCAAACGCAGCGGCCGTTCCACGCCGGCGATTAAACCACTTACCGATCATCTGGCGACTAATCAGCACCAGCATCCCTTGTCCACTAAAACGCAGCAGGGCAAACAAAACACTCAACAAGAGAAAAGCAGACACAGCCGCACTCATAAAACCAAATACGCGGGTTAGCCACAAGGCAAGGTGATCAACATTGGCCAAGCATACTAAAATTAATCCGAGAAAAACAGCTGCATGCACAACCAAACGACGGCAACCAAAATGATCAAGCAGGCGACCACCCTTGGTCAGATTTAAGCCACTGACAATCGTCCCGACACAATAAGCCCACGATAAATCTGTCCGCCCTAAACCAGTCACCCGAATTAAAACATCATTAAAAACACCAACACCGTTGGTTTGTCCAGGCAAACTCGCCAAGATGCCCACCACAGATCCAAACACGATAAACCAGCCATAAAAGAATGGGACTGATCGCGGTGAAAACGGCAGATGTGGATCGAGTAACTTTTGCACAGGGGCACTGTTTCTTTACTGCCCTTAAAGCAAGGACTACTTAGTTGATACGATAAATACAGGTATCTAACTACTCAGTAAACAGCTTCGTAGCCAAGTGGCAGGTAACTCCACTGCTTAGCATAAGTATGGATACGCTTGCAAATTGCAGTACCCTGCTGAACAATCTGTCCGTGTGCAACCCAAGCCAAGATACCACCCTGTAAATTATATGCCTGCAAACCTTCTGCACGCAGCGTCATCGTCAAAAAAGCACTACGATATCCAATCGTGCAATACACAATCAGATCACGCTCCTTTAATTGTGGGTGTTGCTCAAGCCGCTTGCGAAATTCCTCTAGGCTTAGCGCACTTGGCAAGGTTGATACTGCGCGCTCTTCTGTGCTGCGCGCATCTATAAACAACAACCCCGTATCTAAACGCCGCAAAGCTTCTGCCACTGACACATCCGCTACATGTGGAAAATCGGCTTTTTTATAGTCGCTATACGTTGCATGTATTTTTCGACGTAGAGCCTGCACCTGGTCTTCTACCGCCGCATCTCCTGCTGCTGACGCAAGCTCCACTCCCTCAGCACCTACATCTGTGGCGTCCCTTGAATCACTAGATAGAGCAACTGCACGACCCACGTCCTGTTCCGGACAACTTGCACACGCAAGCAGCAAAAAGGCATAGAGCACGGCCAGCTTAAGCGTCGTCATTGGGCAAGCGCCGTTCGCCACTGCAGGTCAACAGCATGCTGGCGCAAATGACTTACTAATTTCTGACTATCAATAATACGATCTGCCATCTCTGGGCCCTGCGCCACCATTGGCAGCACGGATACTTCCGCTGACGCCCCCGCTTGCTCCGCCATGACCGCCTGCATTAAAGCATGCACGTATTCACGTAGGCTCATTTCGATAGGCGAAGAACAATTAAAAATACCATGCTGCCTACCCAACACATGCGCATCAGTAAATGCATGCAGCAGCTCAATAACATTACTTTCATGAATAAAATTAAAGCGACGATCCAATGGCCCACGCAGTGCAAATTTCTGCTGACCTGCTGTATAGGCTTCACGAATGCGTTTGCGCAAATGCTCGCGCCCGGGCCCCACAATCGCCGAAAGCCGCAAGACCACTGACGACGGTAGGTCAACAAAGACATCTTCAATCGCACGGAGCTGCTGTGCTTGCGCAGTCGTATTAAATGGACCGTCTTCGGCAATTAAAACACCCGGCGCATCTGCATACACAAAAGTCGAGGAGGTATAAATATAACGAGCTTGCGGAAAAGCAGCACATATATGCTGCGATAAACTAAGAAGCTGATTGTCACCGCCACCGCGCAGACCGGGGTTCGCACAGACACAGATGAGATCCGGCTGCACCTGCAAGGCCTGAAAAACTGCGACGGCCT
>CBDUFM010000068.1:0-8864 GCA_965366325.1 uncultured bacterium | reverse complement strand
AAGCTGTACTCGCGTGAACAACGGCAGGCCATGGGAATGATGGGTGCGCCCGTGCGGCGAGCGATTTCAAAGGGGCCCGGCTTGCAGACTTGGAAGGGACCGCGTGGGCCATCGACGGTAATGGCGCCATGAAAATTATCTTTGGCAATTTTTTTGATGATCTCACGTGCGGCTTTAAGGCCACCGCGACTGCTGGAACCGCGGACAGGGTGGAGGCCAATGCTCTCCATGTAGTTGGCTATGATGGTGCCATCGCGAGAGAGGCTGGTGAGCGCGGCGATACGTTGGTCGTGTAGTGAGGCCAGAATGGTAAACAGGCTTTGGTGCCAGCCGCAGAAAATGACGGACTTAGTTGGGCTGTTCTTGATACCTTCGGCGACGTAGTGGTAGTTTTGTTGCTTGATATGGAGACTGCGCACCAGATTTAGGGCAATAAACCGGACGAGTTGTGGTGGTGGCGTAATCTTCATCGTGTCAGCGCGGCACCATACCTCTGATTGACGCCCGACCAAGAGCCGAATACTTTTGCCTATGATAACAACGTACCAAGCACATTTACAGCAGTTAGGTCAGGATCTCGCATTAGCAGGAACCGATCGTGGGGTGCGTTTTTGCTGGCACCATGGCCATAATGATCGTGATGGCGTCTACTATAGCTGGGCAGACATCGCAGGACAGATGCATGGGCTGGCTGCTCAATTGCGTGAGCAGGATTTGCAGCTTGGCGATGTCGTGGTGGTGCATGTCCGTGATCAGCATCGGGCCTTTATTGCCATGCTGGCTTGCATGTACTTGGGTTTAGTACCGACTGCAGTTGCTGAAATCGGTAAGGGCTCACCGAAGCGTTTGTTGGAGCAATTTCATAGCATTGTAAAGGCGGCGCATGCGAAATTGTTGATTACTGACCGCGTGCTTGACCCTGTTTGCTTAGAGGGGCACCCGAGCCTGCCAGCGCAGTTACTGTTTGAAGAGGTGACTAGCGCAGCTGCGCCAGCAGTTCTCGGGCAACTGGGACCTGATGACGCGTGTTTTTTGCAATTTACTTCTGGTTCAACAAATGTGCCCAAGGGTGTGATCGTTCGACAAAGCATGGTCTTGGCGAATAGCGAAACCATGGCCCATGGCATTGGTTGTGACCATGATGAGCGCTACACAGCGTGGCTGCCGATTTATCACGACATGGGCTTGCTTGGTTATTTGCGCACCTGCTTTTACCAAAGCCGCGCCTGTTTTTTTCCGACCAGTCGCTTTGGGCGTAGCCCCAACATGTGGATGGAATTAATGAGCGAAGAGCGCTCTAAGGTGACGGCTGGTCCGAATACGGCTTTTGAAATGGTGGCGCGCTTTTGTGAGCGTCGTGCGCCTGATCCAGCAGAGGTCGATTTATCTGCGGCGACCAGTATTGTTTGTGGTAGCGAGCCAATTAGCGCCAAGGTGATTGAGCGCTTTGTTGAATTTTATACGCCCTGTCAATTAAAGAACGGCATTTTACCAGCTTACGGTATGGCTGAGAGTACCTTGATGTCGTCTTGTCATCCAATTGGTGATCCAGTGCGTAGTATTATTTGCAACCGCGATAGTTTGCAGCAGGAACGCAAAGTTGTTTTAGTTGATGCTCAAACGGAAGGTGCTTGTGAGTTAGTTGCCTGTGGGCCTGCTGCGTACGGCATTCAGATTCGCATTGAGGACCAGGAGCGCGCCTCTGCAGATGCATTAGCAGAAGATTGCGTTGGCGAAGTTTTGTTGGCCGGTGACTCTGTCTTAAATAGTTATTTTCATAATCCTGAGGCGACCGCTGCTGTATTAGAGCAGCGTGATGATGCGCTTTGGTTGCATACTGGTGACATTGGATTTATGCATGCGGGTGAATTGTATATTTGTGGACGAGCTGCCGATTTAATTATCCATAACGGTGTGAATTATCATCCATCAGATATAGAAAAAGAGTTACAAGAGGCGTTTCCAGAGCGCGTTCGTGGTGCCTGTGTCTTGGATATGCGTGCCAATATTGCTGACCCTTTTCTCGGCTTGGGCATCTATTTGGAGCGCAGCAGTAAGTCGGTTGATGCAGAGCTCTTGGTCAAAGATGCGCAAGAATGGGCTAAATCGTATACTGGACTGCCGATTGCGATTTGTTTGGCTTCTGGAAACGAGCGTATTCCGCGCACGACGAGTGGTAAAGTCGTCAGACGCGCCGTGAAAGAGTTGTTAGTCGAACATCTTTAGATATGACAGGCAGTGCAAGGAGAATACATGTCAGTGGTTACGATTGAAGACTTTAAAGAAGTCTATGCGGAATTTACGAAAAAGGCAGCGCCAGACGTAGCGGAAACCGATAAAATTGAGACCTTGAATCTAGATAGCTTGGCCATGTTGGAAATCATTGGATTGCTCGAAGAGCGAGCGGGTAAAGAGGTTGATGAAGACGATTTAGCGGATTTGCAAACCTTTGCTGATTTGCTGCGCATCGTCAACGAAGCAGAAGAAGCTTAGGCCTCAATGGCATTTAACTATTTCAAAAAAGAATGGGACGATGATTTTTATCGTCTGTACACCAAGGCGTCGAGCGAACAGTGGGCTGTCGGTAATTTACCGTGGGACCAAATAAATACTATCGATGAAGATTATAAGCGCGGGATGCTTGGCATGCTGACGCCTTTGTTGGTCAGTGAGCGCGGTGCGATGCAGGCCTGCGGGACCATGATGGCCCAACTGCGCCAGCGTGAAGATTCCGAAAGTGAATTAGTTATGCATGCGATGGGCTTAGATGAGGCCCGTCATTGGGAAGGTTTGAACCGGGTTTTTGTAGAATTAGGCGAAGAGCCCAAGCCGATTACTGATTTTAAAGAAGCACTCGGTATTAATTATGTCATTATGCGCTGTGGTGATTTTGATCAGTGGCTTTGGTGTATACAGATTTGCGATATTATTGCTGGGGTTTTATATAATGCTCTTAAGACGAGCACGGACTGTAAGCCGATTGAGCAAATGTTTGACGGGTTTCTGAAAGATGAAGCGCGCCATCATCGCTTCTGTAATTTGTTTTTTGCGCGCGAGGCATCAAAATTTACGCGCGACCAACAAAAGCGTTATCGCAAGCAGGGCGATAAATTGGTGAAAAAATTTGAAGCGCTCATGAAGGTGCACCTTGCTGACTATATGAAAATGATTGGTGCTGATGGTGATGCTGCCTTCGAAAAAGTGGCGAAGGCGGTTGAAGGCCAGGCGAATAAGTACGGCTTCCTCGCTTAATTACGCTTTAATATCTCATGCTGTGCTAGCAAGCGTTTGCGTAAATTACGTGGGCTTTGTCCAAAACGTTTTTTGATGACATGAGAAAAATGGACGAGGTCGTGGTAACCTGTGCGCGTTGCGATTTCGTTGATGCTGCAGCTACTGTCACTGAGCAGATAATGCGCATGCTGCATGCGACAGCGGATGACATATTCAATAACACTGCAATCATAGCTGGCTTTGAATCGGCTGCGTAGGCTGGATACTGACAGATGAAATTTCTCAGCGAGTTGGTCGAGGCGAATCACCTGATGAAAATGCGTGTCTAAAAAACGACGCAGCTGTGCGATTTCACGATCAGCGTCTTGTCGCGGTGTTTGCAGTGCCAATTGAACAATGCTTCGCAGGCAGTTCAGAATTATTGAGTAGTTGTCTGCTTTCAGTGACGCGACTTGTGTGTCTTGTTGATGCTGCAGGCATTCAAATAAAAGGCTCAGAGCTAATTGTAATGCCGTGGGATTGGCAACGCTGCCGGCTTTATTCATCGGAAGGCTTTTGAATAATTCATCAACCAATGAGCCGCTGAGATGCATGCAACTATGGAGCCATGCTTGATCATCGTGTCCATAGCTGTGATCCTGTTCTGCGTTCCAGCAAATCCATGTGTGTGCGGGGTGGGTCGTCTGGCCGTTGTCGTCAGTGACGGTGCAGGTGTGTGGAAAATAACAGAAAAAGTAATCCTTGGTGCTCGGACGGATGACGCGGCGTGCGGGCATCTCTTGATCGAGGACCAATCTCGCGATATGGAGCTCGCTGGTGCTGCGTGAGCTCGCTTGGGACATGTAGATGCGCTCTATCATATAATACAAGTTATATGTCAAATAAGTCAATATAATAGCGATATTATCTCATAAAATACAAAAAGGTTATTTGAGATAGGGGCCTACTTATGTCGATCACTGCTAAACGCATCACGATGCATGCTGTTCTAGAGAGTGCGCAGGTTTTGCGCGTTGCATTTGTGGGCTGTGGCTCACATGCCTTTCGTAATATTTTCCCGTGTTTTCAGTTTCTGCCACTACGCTTAATTGCGTGCTGTGATTTGGACTTGGAAAAAGCGCAAGCCTTTGCTCGCCAATTTGCTGCGGAATCTGCCTATCGAGATGTCGAGACGATGTTAGCTAGGGAAACGCTTGATGCTGTATTTATTGTGACTGGATATGATGAGCGGGGTCGTCCGCGCTATCCGGATCTGGCAGAGCACTGTTTGGCCGCTGGGGTCCATGTGTGGATTGAAAAGCCACCTGCTGCTGCAGTGCTGCCTCTTCAGCGTTTGAAAAGTGTGGCTGCAGAGAGTGCTAAGTTGGTGGCGGTGGGATTTAAGAAAATGTTTATGCCAGCAAATCAAAAGGCGCTGGCATTGCTTCGTCGACCAGGAGCATCTGCATTACGACAGGTTTTATTACAGTATCCACAGTATGTGCCTGATGTTGATGACTGTAAGCGTTATGTAGATGGTGAAAAAGTTGCATCCGTAGTGTCTTTTTTGGATCATCTTTGTCATCCTATGTCTGCATTGCAGTTATTTATGGGCGATACGTTGCGTTGTTATCTTGACCGCAATGCATCAGGATGCGGCAGTTTAATTTGTCATGGAGGGCATGGTGTGATAGCACATATAGGACTGACTCATGGACAGGCCATTAATGCAGGGATGGAGCAAACAACACTTATTTGTGAAGGCGAACATATTGTTGTTGAAAATAATTTAAAGGTGAGCCTGCGACGTAACCCGCGTCTTGGATATGGTGATAATCCGAATTTTTACCAAGGAAACTTGGCGCAATCGAGCTTGTTTTGGGAACCTGAATTTTCTTTAGGTCAGATGTACAATAAAGGTATTTGCTTGATTGGATACTACCACGAATTGGAAGCATTCTGTCAATCTATTCTAGAGGGGCGCGCCCTGGCCCATGGACATCTTGATGATGCCATCGCTATTACGGCGGTGTTTGAGGCCATTCTCACAGGTGGTTGCGGCAAAGATTTGGAGGTGATTGTTTAAGCTGAACAATTTGGAAGGGTTTAGCTTATGGACAATACACCAGCTAGCGTAGCATCTCTGCATGGATGAAATCATTGGAAAAGCAAATGAGTACTGGCGAAATGCTGGGTATCTGCGTCTTGGCCATTATATGGCAGCGGAAAAGACATCGCGAAAACATAAATTAATTGGTATCCCGAGCGTTGCCTTAAGCGCGGTGGTGGCGACGTCGGTGTTTTCGACGATGACTGATGAGGTTGATGTCGCTTTTCGTGTTTTGACTGGGGTGATTGCTTTATTGGCCGCGGTCTTGGCATCATTGCAAACGTTTTTGAATTTTTCAGACCTAGCTGAGCGACATCGCATGGCAGCGGCGCGTTATTTTTCTGCGCGGCGGCGTTTGGATATTTTTATGTTGAGCTTTGCTAGCATGGCTGATGACGCAGCTGAGTCTTTGGAGGAGCGGCGTGAGTTGGCGCTGCAAGGCCTGCGTGAGATAACGGAAGAACTCGGCTCGCTGTCTTCTGAATCGCCAACGCTTAATGAGGCGACCTATCGGCGAGCAGCTAAGGCCTTTAACGATGCGCATCCTCAAGAGGAATCAGAGCCACGCGCAGCAACTGCTTAGTGTCGCCTGCTTGCGCTAGGCATTAACGCTGAGTGTTTTGCATTTATTTTCGACAAATATTTTATTAACCCAAGCAAGGAGTTCGCTCATGCCAAAGGGTTTGCGTAAAATGCCAGAAACGCCTTGCGCGATAATGTTGTCAAGCGGGTCGGCATCAATATAGCCAGTGACCATTAAACAGCAGCAATTCGGATTAATCTTACGAATGGCGCGTAGCGCATCACAGCCATTCATACGTGGCATCATCACATCTAAGATCACTAAATGAATTTCGTGTGCATGTGCCTGATACATTTCGAGCGCTTCGATGCCATCAGCGGCGCCGATAACGCGGATGTTCTGTAGTTCTAACATCTCTGTATAGGCTCTACGGTTTATTTCATCATCATCGACAATTAAAACAGTCTTGATACTAGGGTCGCTTGTTGGCTTTTGAGAATCGTCATCAGTACTTGTCACACATGGCTCCGACGCATCTTTTACCATCCGTCTGGTATTTAGCCAGAATTTTTGTGGAACGGCTTTGTTGATTGAGAACGATTCTTATCTGGGCTGCTAGAATGCTAGATAAATCAACAGTAGTTCTATGAAAACTGATATAAAATATAGTTAAATATTGAGACTGTTAGGTTTTGGCTGTGCTGTTAATAACAGTAGATAAAGGAGTGGCTTATGACTTTTGAAGCTGAGCAGTTGGTGCTTAATCGTGGGCAGGTCCAGCAGCATTTTGAGGGGATATTAGCAAATTGGTCAAAACGTTGGAATAATGAACATGGCGGCTTTGATTGTTATGTTCGTGACGACGGCAGTCTATCTCGTCCCGGTGAACGGCGCCCTTTGGTGATGCAGGCACGCTTGCTCTATAATTTTAGTGAGGGCATTTTGCATGGCTATAAGGATTATGCGGCCTTGGCAGCACAGGCGTATGCGTACATGGTCCAAGAGATGCGCGTCGAGCAGGGTTGGTATAAGTCTTTGGGCGCATCGCGTGATCGTCGCGATGCGGAACATTTTCAGGCGCATGTGCTCAATGCGTATGATAATCTGTTTGTGGTTATTGCTTTTGCTATTTATTCTCGGGCCTCGCAACGTGCAGAAGTGGGCGTAGAGGCGTTACGTTTATTTTCACTTATTAATGAATTGTGCGGTGAGGATGACTTATCGGTCAATGGTATTCGCGCACATTACCGTGACGTCGGTGCTGAATCCCCTTCTAACAGCGAACGTTGGGGCGGGCATTATTCAGGTAATGTAATGCTTCATTATTTAGAGGCGGTGGTTAATTTAGAGGAGTCAGGGCTTGGTGCAGAAAACAGACAGTTAATCGCAGCATTGCGAACGTTGTTTCTAACAGCTATTTACGATGAAGAGCGAGGCGTGGTGCATGACTACTTTAAAGGATCTTTTGCTGAGCCTCATGCCAGCCGCGGCGCACGGACCTCGCAGGGGCATGCCTTAGAGTGGATAGACTTTTTCCGAGTGGTTGATGGTACGGCATTGTCAGAGCAGGTTGAGCGAAATCTGTTGGATAGCGTTGCCCAGCGCGCTATCGCCGAGACCGGTTTATTCGTCAATATGTACTTTTATCAGGAAGCGCAAAGCGCTGGATCTGTGGATTTTTGGGGACAATCTGAATCGATTAAGACCTATAACCTAGCGACGAGTATTTATGGGTATCCCTATGCTGAGTATGGGCGTAACTTAATGGCAGCATATTTTAAATATTTTGTAGATAGTGATCAAGGTGTGTTTATGAGCTGTGACCGTAATGGTGTGGTGATGAGCCGGCGCAAGGGTGATGCCTGGAAATGTGATTATCATAGTGTGCGTATGTGTATTGATCTACTTGATCGCAAAGGTGGGTTTTTGAGTGCGTAGTGAGTCAACGGATAAAGAGGCCGTAATAGATAAGAGCGATAAGAGCAGCGACTGGGTACTGCTGAAGCGCTACATCAAGAAGGCGCGTGTGTATCTGCGCCCGTTGTTGGGTGTGTATGTGTTGTATTTCATGAATGCGGCGTTGAATTTGTTGCCAGCTTTCGGTATTTACCTGCTATTGGATGTGATAGCGCAGCCACGTGTTATTAATTTTTATTTTATAGAGTTTGATTTTACGACGTACATGTCAGACCCCAGTAATAAGGTGCAATGGATTCTGTACTGTGCGCTCTTTATTTTAGCGACCATTATCATTGCCAATATCATTGGCGTTGCTATGTGGCGCTACGGAACTCGCGTGAGCCAGCGTTTTATTTTGAGTCTCAAGCAAGAGGTGCATATGCATCTTCACAAGCTTTCGATTTCCTACTTCGATCAAGAGCGTACTGGATCAATTATGTCACGCATCGTTGGTGATGTCGATCAAATGGAGCAAATGCTTAAAAATTCCTTTAATCAGTTCTACGGCCTTCTACATTTTTTCTTGGCGCCATTCTTGATGATCGGCATGAGTCCGATCTTGTTCTTATTTCTCTTGCCGCCGTTGCCGGTTGTGTTCTTTGCGATTTATCAGATCCGTAAGAAGTTGCGTCCTATGTATAAGCGCATGCGTGAGCAGCAGGCGGAGATTGGCGCATCTGTACAGGAGCAAATTTCAGGTATTAAAGAAATTAAGGCTTTCGGTCAGCAGGACGCTGCGCGTCGTGAATATGCGCGGGCGAATATCAAGTACGTGCGTACGGTGCATGAGTCGATGGAGGTTTTTAGCTTAAATCATCAAATATTGTATGCAGCCAAAGACATAACGATGATGTTGATCGTTTGTGGTGGTATTTGGCTCACCATTACAGGTAAAGTTGATATTGGCGTTGGTGCTATTATCGCGTTTTTGCCGTTATTTGAAAAGTTTTTTAGTCCGATTGGAATGTTGGTTGGATTTTATGACGTCATTCAACGCGGCTTAGCTGCGTCGGAGCGTGTGTTTAATTTTCTTGACGTGGAACCCGAGGTGCAGGACCG
>CBDUFM010000067.1:0-8889 GCA_965366325.1 uncultured bacterium | reverse complement strand
GCCATTGTTTATGAACACGATGAAACGGCGAAAAATCCTCATAATAATCAGCAACACGGTCAAAGCAATAATTATCAGGGCCATAATTAATCACTGGATTAAATAGCGCCAAGGCATTTGGACACGGTGAAATATCCTGATTATCACTTGGATGGTCCCAACGCTCCACACAAGCCGTCGCCGCAGCAACATGACCACCCGCGCTGCCACCGGCTGCAGCAATACGATCTGGATCAATACCAAATTCACGTGCATGCGCTCGCACATAACGCATTGCTGATTTACCATCGCTCACACATTCAAAAGGTGGATTATCATCACGCGACTGCACGCGATAGTCGGCCAGTATCGCAATCATACCACGCCTAGCCAGATGTTCTGCATATGGCGAAAATTGCTGCGTATTCCCATTCACCCAACCGCCACCAAAGAAAAAAACCACTGCTGCTAATGCATGCGACTGCGGCTGATCAGGCGTGTATATTTCTAGGTTCAGTGTACGTGGTTGCTTGCGATAACAAACGGTCTGCTTTGCCATTCTTCTACCCTTTGCACTAACTGTCATTTTTTTTAACAGCATTCAAGGAGCAGCCTATCTGTTTATCAGGTCCCCGTCTCAGTGAGTTCGATTTCAATAAGATGCGCAGTCAATCCACGCAGCTGCACTGATAGATACAACGATGCCTCAACGCTGTGCACCCGCGGTTCTTGAGCGATTCCATTACAACGTAAGCGCTTCACGCTCCGACCAGCAGGTAGCAACAAAGCACAAGACAGCTGCTCCCCATTACCAGCAACACGCAACGTCAGATTGTTTTTGTCACGCATATACTGGTAACGACAATACCCTTTCGAGCTGGGGTAGACGGCACTGGCTGTAACCTCATCAATATCCGCAGCATCCCAACGAGGACTTAAACGAACACGATCAAAGGCAACACCATCATCGACTATCCCAGCTAAACCTTCTAGTAATGCATAGACCACCGCAGCAGAACCCCACATGTCTGGAATACCGTAGCTCACGGGGCCTTCTTCAAATCGCACGGTTTGGTCACTCACCGTTACGCCAGCAATAAACCAAAATGCTTGGTGCTCTGCACAGAGAAATTCGATATCAGCAATTTCTTTTTCAGGATGCGGATTATTCCAGCCATAGACAAACATGCCGACATTTTCAAAAGTCCCATTTGCTCCTTGCCACGCGACGCGCAAATGTGCTGGCCTTTTCCCAGCACCATTACCACCAACAAAGGCGCTGTTCGGCGCCGGCATAAACCATGACTGCACCTGCTTGCCCACATTTACATATTGGGTGACATGACTGCCATCGGCATAATGGAAAACACAGCTGCCTAAGGGTTCAGCGGCAGCACCACTCATCGTATGGAGAAAATAAACGGATGTGGCATGTTTCCCAATCGCAAGACGCGCTGATGGTGCGTAGCCTTCTCTCTGTGCTAAACCAATGCAGGCCTTACTCGCGTTCTCTGCAGGATTAATAACCGAAAACGGAATTCCTTCAAAAATATGCGCACCAGTCGGTAAGCCGCGCATGTCATTGTCACCCTCACTTGTCCATGCTGGCACTGTCGCGTCATGGTCCGCACGTGCCGCAGTGAAATCGACATTCGCCACTGCCGTACAGTCAATTGGATCCCAGTTAGTCGCGACTGGCTCCGACAATTTCCCCTTTAAACAACAATGCAAATAACCATCAAGACGTTCTGTCCAATCCAATAGACGCTGCAATATATCCACGCCATACGCTTCGAAACCGTGCTCAAAGGCACCATGTGCCAACTCACCACCACAAATAGTGGTCACCCCACCATTCATATAATTCCAATCGTTATGACCAAAACCTTTATCAAAAGGTGGATAGCACGAATAAAATTCTCCGGCACTGGTCGCTGGCATTTCTTCACGAATGGCTTGATACGCTTTAATAATCCCAACGCATTTATCATGTGCGATGCCGCGATTTAAGCTATACGCATTACTCTGCACCACCTGCGCATTTTCATCAGTACCACCACAGTCTCGTTTTATATCTGGCTGTTCACTCACATGGTGGGTGAAGAACTTACCGTTCCAGGCTAAGTCATTGAGGCGCTGCTCTAAGTCGCTGGCTAAATCCTGCATCGACTGCGCATCCGCGTCACGCCCATGAACCCCTAACATTTCCGCCAAATAACGACAGCTAGCGATCATACCCGTATTATCACCAAACATAACACCAAAAATAGTCTGCTCAGGATCCACTTTCATCGACGATCCAGAGCGAGCAATGTCTTCACGGTGCTGAAAATCCCAGGTGTCAATCGTATAGCCACGTTTTAATAATTTATATTTTTCCGACCAACGATAGACATCGCTAGTACTGTAACGAACTGCCTGCAATGCCGTATCCAAGTAACGCGACATCCAATCATTGTCACCAGTAGCCTTCCATGTGTAATACAAACCTTCTATCCACAGATACTCTACATCATTTTCAACAGGAACACGCTGCCAACGGCGCTGCGGATTGCCGGGGATCTTTTTGATAAAATCACCCTTGGCGAATTCCACATCACGCCAATTTTGTAAATCGGAATGCAACATCTTTTTACATTTATCATAAATCATCCCATCAGCACGCTGAGAATCGGCGTATAATTCTATACCGGATTGCATACCAATAGCATCGGCGTCGTAATATTTATACCCCTTGAGGCAATGCACGTGATCACGGATCCAACTGACATAGTACTGATACCATTTTCCGTTTATACGCAGTCCTTTTTCATAGCCTTTGTGCCAATCAAGAAACATCGTATCACGCAACAGCTCTAAGAGTTTCTTGAATTTTCCACCAGCATCCTGTATCTCAGTCTGGCAATCAACTTTGAAACTCGCAGTCTCCTTAATCGTACCGTCAGCAGCAAGATGAAAAACAACATGTGCGCCCAATGCACCGGTAACAACAAACTTAAACTCAGGGCAAGCTGGTGCATCCACATAAACACGACCCGCAGCATCACGGACCTGGATATGTCCTTGATCAACGCCGCTCACGCTGATCTCATCGAGTGGTAGGGAAATAGTGGGTACCGTCAGTTTCATCATCTGCTGCTCCTGCAATTTAAGCGAGAAGCCGACAGCTTAAGCAGTCCACGCTATCTGAAATGACTTTTCATCGATAGCGTTAAGGAATGACACTACAATTACTTAGAATTGAACCACTGGTCTATAATGGTGCCACTGGCGCCGTTGCTGCGGCGCTGGCCAAGACAGCCTCGATAGCTCGTAAATTGGCAACACTGCTATTGTCTTCGGCGGCGAGCACGGTCTTTTGCTGCACCTGTACGACAAAATATTCCACCATCAACTGGTACGGGTTGGCAGCTGGAATGAGCAACTGTTCTTCCGTTTCGCCAGCACAAAGATCAACTTTAAACTCCTCGCCACCCCAGGCGACCATCGCACCACGAGGGCAGCGAATCCGCCCCGCGCTGCCAGTTATTTCATAATGGCATTCGTAGTGCGTTCCCAGTGAACAGGAAAAATAACCAAGCCCATTTTCAAAATGCAGCAAGCCGGTGCTTTGCATATCAACTTCAGTAGCACCAATTATTTGTTGCGCTTGCACCTGTATGGGATCCGCGCCAAACAAAAAACGATTTACATCGATACAATACACACCCAAATCACGAAGGGCTCCACCGCCACATTCTTTTTGCAGGCGGATATTCTCAGGGTCCCGCGTCGGCGTATGAAAATCTGCGTGCACCACTTTTACATCACCAATGGCGCCCGCTGCAATCAACTCTTGTATCTTGCGGGTCATCGGATGATAACGATAGGCCATGACCTCTTGCAAATAGAGTCCGGCTTTTTGTGCAGCGCTAAACATATCAATCGCATCACTACTCGTCATGCATAAAGATTTTTCACAAAGCACAGGCTTGCCAGCTTCCAATGCTTTAATAGTCCATTCTTTATGCACATGTATCGGCAAAGCGACGTAGACCGCATCAACATGTGGTGATGCGAGTAAGGCCTCATAGGAGCCAAAGGCCTCGTCTAATTCACATTCCTGAGCAAATGCCTGCGCTTTTTCAAGACTACGACTAGCAACGGCGTAGGGACGTGCGCCAGTGGCCGCATGCATAGCCGGAATTAATGCACTCCGTGCAATATTGGCAGCACCTAAAATTCCAAAGCGAATAGACATCAGCGTAGATCCTTACAAATAAACGAACAAATATATTTTAAAAAATGGCACCATGCACAGGCTGACCATCATCCTGATTACCCAAGCGACTAATTAATTCATAGGCATCGCCACGGTAGCATGTTTGCTCCCACCACAGCGCTTCAGCATTTGCCAAATAGCCAGTGCACGTCACTTGAAAACAGGCATCACCAAGGGCGACCCCTAAAGTTTCAGACAACTGCTTATCAGCACTAATCGCACGAATACGCTGATCGGCACCAGCTACATGTAAATGATATTGTTCCGTCCATAATCCATAAAGCGACCCCGTAACTTCATCCGCTTTAAGCTTAGGACAGTGCTTCGCCACAACATGACGCTGCTCGTAAATCATTGCCGTGTCGTCTGCTAAACGTAAGCGCTCTATATAAAAAACTTGATCCTGCTGCGCGAGACCCAAAGCAGTAAATATTTTATCATCCAAACTCGATGCGGCTAACGATTGAAATTCCAAGACCCGGGTGCTCGGCTGCTTACCAGCAGCTTTTGCCTTCTCTGTAAACGATACTAAATCGCGGAGGTCGTAACTCAGCACTGGCTCTTGCACAAATGTACCAACGCCTTTTTTATAAGCCAACAAACGTTCAGCCATTAATCCAGCCAGAACTTTATTAGCTGTCGGCCGACTCACTTCAAAGCGATCTGCAATTTGCCGTTCACTCAAAAACTTAGAACCAATGGGAAATTCACCGCTGCCCAGCAAGCCGCGTAAGGCCTGATGCAATTGCTGGTAAATTGGCTCATCGCCCTGTATTGATCCACCCATGAGTGCTAGCTTCACGCCTACATGCCCCAGTCAATCACACCCTGCTGTAAATGACACCCCGCACGCAGCATGATTTGCTCATTTAAATGCACCGGTACCTCAAATAATGACTCAAGCTCCACCGCTTCTTGATCCATGGTCCAATAACGAAAGCACAGATCTGGCGCAAGGTGATAAAAGACCGCTGCCTGCACCCGTGCCTCTTGATCTCCTTGCTCACGACGCTTTTCCCAGTCATGGCCAATATAATAGGCTACCCAATCTTGGGTTCGTGCTGTTTCATGGGCCTGCCAATCAGCTAAGAGAGCCGCTTTTGATGACCAATGATTTTTCAAGAGACACGACCATGCAGGATTATGACCAGCGAGTACGTAGGGATTTCGCGTTGCCCCCGTACACCAAGTGAAATTAGCAAATCCACAGAGGCCTTGAATTCCATACACAGCCGCAGATGCGCGGTCGGTAATGCCGTCAGTTTGCGACCACGTCACCATGCGTTTATAGTCGTAAGACAAAGCCGCAGGGAAATAATGCTTATTTAATTCCTCGTGATAATCATGCAGCTCCATTGCAGCACGTAGCGAAACACCAGCGCGGGCAGCAATATAATATGCAAATGCTGCGCCGGCATGATCACCTTCCAATGAACGCAACTGCGCCTCTGCTAGAATACCTTCGATGCCATTATGGATACAATCAGCGTTCCACATCCATCCTTGTGGATCAGTCATCGGTGCATGATGCATCCAATCCATAAAGACCACAAAATAATCGAATAATGCTTTGCGTTGTTCTTTACATGCCGCGCTTAACGCGCGCGCTTCTTCCGACAAAGATGCGATAGGCGATTGCGCCGCACGAGCAAGGCCACTGAGACCAAGCCCATTATACCAATCAATATCATAACAGGCATCCCCATTGTGCGCCCACATCGAACGCCAACGCCCCCAGCTACCGTGACCATCATGGTCTTCAATTATTTCAACGGCATCAATAAATTCCTGCTTGGTCGGCAAGCGCAGATGCGCCAACAGTTCTGCCTGTAATGTCTGCGGTGCATTATGGAGGTAGGCAGCCCACGAACGCAGCGACAACAATTGATCCATGGTCGTGCCCGGCTCCCAGGTGGCGTCTCCCGCATAGGCCATTTCTTCTGGGATAGCAGATAAGCCAGTAGCCTTATCAACATCAAGAGCAATGCCGGGCGCGGCTTTCGCAAACAACCAAGCTGCGGCAATATCATAACTATAATCCGCACCATCAATCATGACATAGGGACCACACCAGGTGTGCAGCAGTGGCATGCCAGCTGAAATATCTTTTAATAAATTATCGGTACTGCCTAACAGTGAAACCAATGGCGAAACCGCAGTCACAGCTGCCGCAGGAGCATGACCGATAATACGTAAACGATCTTTTTCTAAGGTAAACGTCTCTTCAATATGCAAGGGCGGCGCTTCAATCATCCGCAACCATGCAGCCTGCGCCTGAGGATCACGTGGAATATCCCGCTCGGTTAATAATGGCACGACCATTACACGTGCGCCTGACTCGGCAAATTGCATATCATAATGACGATGCGTTATGATTGCGAGTCGTTGCAGCGGCTGAGAACAGATAATCAACGAAGGAACTTTATCACTGCTAACATAATAGAGGCGGCCACCATCAATTTTTTCTGCACCATGACTGTCAATCACTTGTCCAGACTCTAAATCTTCAAAATCTCGCCACTCAGATCCTGTAAAAGTACGCAAGCGCAGATGCGTACCATCAAGTCGAAACAACGGACCCGGAATAGATGTCCGCACTTCAACTTCAACGGCGTCATCCTGCCACGCATAACGATAGCTACGGCCACACCAATCACGCTGCGTACAATGAACGCTATATGCATCTGGTAATTCTAAATCAAATAAATGTTTCTCTTGTGCGCCTAAACTAAAAAACGCGTGCTGTCGCCAAAAGCAAGTCGCTAAACTGATAACGTCATCGCTTGCCCACTCTCGATAACGGGCCGCACAGCCTGCGGCATTAGCCGCGCTACATCCAGTAAAACTCTTCATGCACTACACTTTTCAATTTGCTCAGCGCCTACACTGATTTGTTTACAAAAGTCAGCCCCCTTACCTGCACTATTTAAAACTTGCATCCGCTCAATCACCACTGGGCAATACGCTGCCGCTACCGATTCCTGCACACCGTTATCCATAGCCGTCTGTTTAAACGCTGCATGACTACGCTGCAAGGACGCAGCGTGCTCTGCATAGTAAGTAGCAGCTGCTGCGCTGCGGCAAGCCAATGAATCCGTACTCCAATTCACTTTACTAACGCCGGCATTTACCGCAGCCGATAATTGCTCATCGCTCAAACCGGAAGAACCATGCAATGCCAAACCAATATCGCGCTGACAGATATCGCTCGCTAACTGTTGCTGTGTACGCACCTGTTCGGTGCTAAATCCTGGAAAGCCATCGGCGGAAAATCCATGACGGGTACCCACGCCTGGTGCCCATAAAGACAGGTAACCTGGATGCGCTTTTTCTACAGCCTCTAAAAGATAACGCGCCTCTTCAACACTGGTGAGACCATCATCGACACCAGCTTCCATCTCCAAGGTCAAAGCCTTGTCTGCTGATGCTGCATAGCCACATAACGTGGCGATAAGTTCAATGTTTTCATCGGCTGTTAATTCTGAGGAATCCAAAGAGATGCTTCCAGCCCGTAGTCCACCTGCCTCATCCATGCCCTGAATGGCAGGGCGCAAGATATCAAGTGTTTGCGGACCTTTAATATGATCCGTATGATAAATTACTGGCACATCTTTATACGCCTCGCTCTGTGCATACAGCTGAACCATCGATGCAAAACGCGCTAAACCACGCACCGCGTCGCCATGTCCAAAACTATGACTACTTAATTGCCATAAACTTGATTCAATAATAACAGGCGCATCTGCAGCCTTCGCTGCTTCGAGGCAATCAATAATAGCCGCAGGGCTATCGGCATTAACCGCAAGGATGGCAAATTGCTCGCGCACTGCTTGCTGAAAAAGAAGGCGACTGTGTTCAGGTTGTAAGTACATGGATTATCCTAATGTTTTGTTATGACTGCAGGGACAGGCTTCTTAAATCACAACGCAATTTTAATATGTTTAATGTTGAGGTATTCATAAATAGCTTCACGTGATAAATCAAAACCAACGCCAGAATCCTTCCACCCTTGGTACGGTGCATAAGGCGTGTTGACTGACACATTATTGACCGCCACCGTTCCTGCTTCTAAAGCTTCGGAAATGGTGTACATAGTCTTCATGTCTTTGGTAAACACATAACTTGCCAAACCATAATCAGAATCATTAGCCCGTGCAATCGCATCATCTAAATCATCATAACACTGAATCGGCGCAACCGGGCCAAATGTCTCTTCACGCATCATCAGTGCATCGTCAGGAACCTGATCCAAAACAGTTGGCAGGTAATAATAGCCATCGCTGGATAACTGCTGTGGTCGTTCACCGCCGCAAACCAACTTAGCGCCCTTAGCGATAGCGTCTGCCACATGCGCCTCAACCTTTTCGCGTACCTCAGCGGTACACATGGGTCCCAAATCAACAGCGCCATCTTCTATGCCATCACCGATTGTTTGGTTTTCTGCCTCAACTTTTAAAGCCGCTAGCAACTCATCGCGTACACTGCTATGTACGTAAATTCTATTTATGGATGAGCAACTTTGGCCCATATTTCTAAAGGCTTTATATGCGATAAGTTTTGCCGTCGCTGCAATATCCGCGTCAGGACAAACGATGGCCGGGCAATGACCACCTAATTCTAAAGTGACATCTTTCAATTGATGCGCAACT
>CBDUFM010000066.1:0-8895 GCA_965366325.1 uncultured bacterium | reverse complement strand
CCCAAACCTAGACTGCATAAGTATACACCTGAACACGAGTAATAAACAGTGGCCTATCGCGCACCCGACTTCTCGTGTCGCAAGTTCGGCAAAACCCAACGCATACTTCCTATCCATGAGTAGTCGTCCGTTTTATCTTAGTGGTATATACCATAAAGGCAAAGACAAAGTGGTTCTCCAACTAATTTATTAATTTTACATCTATAATTTACAGTGTTTTATTGCAATTTAGACGGGACACCGGATTCGATACCGGACACAAATATCCGACAAAGCTATATGGTGTATACCACCGTGCCCGCTAACGCAGATTTCCAATCCCTAAGGTCAGTACAGTAAATGATTTACGCAACACATCCAAGCACCGCGCGCAGAGTAAGCAAACCGTGACTCAGGAGGCACCCGCTCAATAAACACGCATGATCCTCGCCCACCCATAAATGAACCTTCCCAAAAACACCACACCGCGTACCCTGCTACCTAGCAATGAGTAACCCTGACGATCAGCTAAATCACCTAAACCACTTGCAGGAAACAATGAAAGACAGTGAACTGGCACAGGAGTCTGGCGACAACGCCGGACTCCTGAGCACAACCGTCGATGGCAGCACGGCTGCGCCACATGAAATCGAGACCGAACCGTCTATTCCAGGGCATTTCATTCTTAACAAAATTGATTTCGACAGCGAGATACAGAGTCGCTATCAAACCGGTGCGCTGCTTGGCTCAGGCGGTGGCGGCGCTGTCTACGACCTCGTAGATGCTAACCTCAAGCGCACTATTGCCGCCAAATTCCTCCCCAAAAAACTGACCAACAACAAAGACAAGGTCAGCGACTTTATGCACGAGGCACTCGTCACCAGTCGCCTCGATCATCCCAACATCCCACCCATCTATGATCTGGAAGCGCTCAACAATAATCAAATTTTCTACACCATGAAAAAAATTGATGGTAACCCGCTTTCACAGTACATCGAAATGGATAAGCACAGCACATGTAGCCCAGATACCCTGAACAATCTCATCACCATCTTCATTAAAGTCTGCGAAGCCATCGCCTACGCACATTCACGTCACATAATTCACAGGGACATCAAACCGGCTAATATCATGCTCGGTAAGTTCGGTGAGGTGCGCATTGTTGATTGGGGCATCGCAATAGAAGCCAATGATCCCCGTGCTCAAAACAATAAACTCAGTGGCACGCCCATCTACATGAGTCCCGAACAAGCCAATCGCATGCCCGTTGATGAGCGCAGTGACATTTATGCCACCGGCGCCAGCCTCTTTCATGTTTTATTTAAGCGCCCACCCATTTACGCCGATAATCTAGACGATTTCTGGTCTCTTAAAAAGTCCGGTACGCTACGCGCACCAAGTCCACAAGAATCAAAAAATATTCCGCGACCACTCATTGCCATCTGCCTTAAGTGCATTGCCTATAAAGCAGAGGACCGCTACCCAGACGTAGCTTCATTAATTGACGATCTCAAACAGTTTCAAAATGGGGGATCGATCTGGGCCTATAATTACAGCATTTTTGAATTACTTAAACATTGGGCTGTAAATAACACTAGTCACCTCAAATGGCTAGCTCTCGTTCTCGTTATACTTGGTGGGGCAGCCCTGTTCGCGATTGGACAATATCAACGCCAATATGCTGGCTGGGGCGACCCCGTTTACAGCGAAACATTTAACGATGCACAAGCATGGCACAACAACTGGACCATCACAACAGGCAATGCAGAGATTCAAAACAACACGCTCGTCACACAACACGGGCTAGCCTTCTGCGCCTTCTACAACAAACCGATTGAAGGCGGCGTCAGCATTGAATTCACTGGGAAAATGTTAGCGGGCTTCAACCCCGGCGACCTCTCGATTGTCTTTACGCCCGACCTCCACAATACACTCCCCGCATCGAAAACGCCCACAACGCTGTACTACCTACAAAGCGGAGCACACGGCAATGAATGCGCCGCCATTGCAGGGCCCCATGGTCGTATCGACTACAAGAGACAAACCCTCAAAATCGATCAATCATACCGCATTCGCGGCGAAATTGACGGCGCGAAATTACGGCTCTTTATAAATGACATACCTACCTGCTCCTATGACCTCCTCTTACCACTTACATCAGGCTACATTGGCATCTACGGCTATTATCCCGGTAAAGCATTTGACGACATTACTATTTACAACAAATCCATACCCGAATTAACCAACGCCATTAAAACAGGCGATATCTTTTTTGAAAACGAGCTTTATCAATTAGCCGCTGACAGATATGAAAAAATAAAGTCCATTCATGAAGGAACAGCGCTTGGCAACGAAAGCAATTACAAACTTGGCCTTTGTTATTATAAAATGGATCAAAAACAAAAGGCATTCGCTATCTGGGCACAACAACAACGCGGTAGCTTTAAACATCAAATCGCCTTTCACTATTGGAACGACCTCTATCTCAACAATCAACAAGACAGCCTCCTACAGGAAATGACTCAACTCTTTCAGTCGGCACCCGCAACCACACAACGACAAATTAAAAGTGAATGGGCATCATTGTTAAAACGAGCAACAGCAGCAAATCAACTCACCCTTATAAAAAACCTACTGGCCTTTAGAAGTTCTTATTTTCCCGATGACCAAGTCTTCAGTCATCAAGTCTTTGGTGCACTCAGGTTATTGGGAGAATGCCAAGAAGCCCTCACGCTCTACCCTGATCAAGAAGTCATTATCATTAATGCCCTTCTTCAAATAGGGCATTACGACGACGTCATTTCACGCTACCCACTGCATCGCTACGCCGTTTCACAGGCGTTATTAGAGAGCGGTAACTATCAGCAGGTTATTACTGATTACAGCGATGTTCACGAAACACTCTTTCACGCCCTACTGGCTAGCAACGATTACCAGCAAGCAGCACAGATAGCCATCAATGACGGCCAACGCGCTAACATACTCCTGGCGCAAGAGAAATACAACGAACTCATCCAGACTTTTCCCAAACAAAACACTGCTATAAATAGCGCTCTCCTTCAACTTGGGAAGTTTGATGACGTTTTAAATGCAGAACGTCCTTCAACCCAACATAGACGGGAGGCTCTGCTCTGTAAGAATCTACTCGCCTACTTTAATCAAGACGCGCAAGCCCTAGCGACCATTAAAGAAATTATCAGCACCATTCCAGCTTCAGAAAATCAACGTGCAGAATCTATATTCACCGTTTACTTTCTCGATGCGGTACTTGAACACTTTGAAGACAAGACCGAGGTATTACAAAAGCGCTGTGATGCCATCTGGAGCGAAAAGAAACAAATGCTCGGCATGCGCCTCTGGCACTGCGCTGGACTCCTCAGCGGAAAAATAAGCGAAGAGGAATTCCTACAACAGCCCAAGCAACACGGCATCCAACGCGACCACTTTCTCTACAAAGCCCTACATGAAGACCTCTACGGTGACAAAAACATAGCCAAAGAATACTATCTGAAACTCGAAGCGCTTCCCAACCAAACACCCAGCGTTAAAATCCTCTGTGCAGAACGCCTAAAAGTCATCAACAACGATTAATTAATAGACCGAAGACGGAGCCCCCTTCAATATTTCAAACAAACCACTTGCCAATTTAAATTGAGGCAACGTGCGTATATATCTCAGCCAAAAGTCTTCTCCTAAAATGTCAGTTAAAAACAAATAACTGCCTGCTGCAAGAGCTCAAACATTGCTTCAATAGACTCTTAGCAGCGGCTTCAGAATAAATGCCAATGGCAACACAATAATCAAATAAGCCAACATCCACGGCGCGAGCATAATACTTGGAATACCTGGCACGATACCAAAGAGCTTGTACTCCTCCGCACTGACCTCAATAACCTCTTCAATAAGTTCACCGTAGGCTTGTATTGGCTCGGTATAATACATGCCATTAACGATAAGCCCTTTTTCAATGTTACGATCACCGTGGCGAATGATGAGCTTATAAGGCTCCGACTGTTCCTTGCAGTGCAAGTTCCAGCGCGCAACTCCATTCAAAACCGTTACCGTAGACTGCTGATCACCTGTCTCCCCTGCTACAGCTGGAAGCACATCGTCCTCAACCCGTTGTATCCAAGCACCATTCACTTCGACGCCATCAACAGGCAGCATGTGCACATAATCACCGACAGCTGACAAAGGGAAATACATACTCACAGTAATTTCATCGTTAGCTTGTGGTGGCACATAGGCAATGCGGCTAAATGCCCACACAGCCAAAATGGCAATCGGCAGAAGTGAAACGAGCAAGGGCTTCATTTCAGCCAGTAAGGTTTTTACACCAATTTGACCAGTTGTCTGGCGATAACGACGCACCGCTTCTTTATCACCACGGCTCTTTGCTTCTTTTTTTAATTGTTTTAAACGCTGCTTATCTTCCTTGCAGCTCTTTAACAGCGATTGGTCTGTCGTAAACACGCGCACACCGCTCAACACTAATCCAGTCAGCAGCGCAACCATAATTAATGCCACGTCATGTGGAAAATACAGTAGCCAAGCCAGCAATGGATCAGCAATAGCCAAAATAGCAGTATTAATGTAATCAAGCATGAGCATCTCCTTCAATGACGACTATTTGGCCGCTGTCACCATCAACCCGCAATCTATCACCATCCTTCACCAAACTACATATGTCGGGATACGAGACTGCGGGAATACCAAAATCACGCGCTGTTATAGCGCCATGAGAGAGAACACCGCCACGCTCAACAATAACCGCTTTAATGCTTGTGAATAGCGCCGTCCAACTGGGGTCGGTAGAAGGACAAACCAACACACAATCATCTGCCAACTCACCAGCCTCACCTGGGCTGGAAACAATGCGCGCCGTTCCAACAAAGGAACCGGGCGCAATTGCCACACCAGCATACTCGCTCTTCGCCTCTAATTGACGCGGTAGCCCTAAGTCGTCCAAGTCCTCAGAATCAACTATGTCAGGCATATCTAGACGCTGAGCCGATTGCCAACGTACTTTACGCTGTTGAATATGTTTCTGAGCAGCATCTACATCTGTAAGCTCCTCACGACATAGATAAAAAATATCTGAACCGATATTTAACTTTTTTCCCAATTCCAACAAAACGTCACGTATTAATTCATAACCCATCATTAAATAATGCTTACCAGATTCACGATAAGGCAGCAAAGTCTGGGCTTCATATAAGGCTTGATCAAATTCTTTCTGCAAGAAACTTCCACCCCATTGTTTTAATACCCCTGGCATTTCTTGGCTTAGCTTTAAACGCTTCTGCTTATTCACTTCATGCAATTCATCAGGACCTGGCGTTGATTGATCTTTTTGCCGTGCCATTGTTTTTAATAAGAATGATTGATCTTCACGGAAGCGAAGATTAGATAATTCCATTTCTGCGACGGCACGATGACCGTAACGCTCAAGGAATGTATCTAAAGAGTCACTTCCCTTAGCCACTTCAAATAACATTTGATTTTGCTCGACAGTAGTATCTCCGTCTAGGCCTGAACACAATTGCTGGGTTAGACGCTTACCTTGATCTGCTCCCATCAACTGGGTCAACATGCCCTCCAGTTTAGCGCGAGCCATACCACCAATAAATCCAGGCTTCAGTGACTCTTTACCAAATTTCGTCATGACGCGATCGATGCGCGCATCGAGTTCCTGTAGCAACTCGGGTACACTGAGACCACTTATATCCTGCTTCCTTTTTTCCTGCACATAAGACAGGTATGGTGGCAGCGCCTCTTGCGTAAATGTCGCTAATGCATCAGCCGCAGCTCGCTTCATCCGCCGACTGGTTTTAAACATCGCTATAATAGATGATGGCAATTTGAGTAAAAATGCACCATCGGCTCGTTCGGCATCAAACACCATTGGTGCAGACTCAAGCACGCTTGGGTTTTCTAGAATCTGCGCATCGTCGTATTTTAATGGCATGCTGCTCCAAAATAAAGAAGCTGCACGTTCTGGGTCAACATAAATACGACCGCAAATAAGCTCTAGAAAGCCAGTCTGCTTAACTGTCTCGCTGGGTTGATAACCAAAGTCCCTATACATTTCTCCGTAACCACCGCGACCACTCATGAATTCGCTCATGATGTCCCAGGTCATCGGCGTTGGAAAACGCAGGGTCTCACCCAAATTATGGGTCACCCACACTTTGCGCTTACCATTGATAAGGTCACGCAATCGAGCAATTTCTGCCTGACGACCTAGCTCCTGATCACGCACTACATCGAGGCCGCGAATTTCACGCGACTGCAATAAAGCAAGCTTTCCGTTTTCCAAACCCCATTCGATATCAACAGCAAAACCAAAATACTCTTCTACTTTTTTTGCGACTTGACCAACTTCTCGTATCTGTTCATTGCTTAACGAAGACGCGAGTGGATCAATATTTTCCAATAGTGCGCTTGATGATAAGCCACGCATCATATGTGCCTTGTTACCAATATACTGCTCTTTGAGCTCAAGCGTTTTACCATCTAATATAAAACGATCTGGTGAGACATCACCAGACACCACTGATTCACCGAGACCATAGGCACTTTCAATAACGATCTCATCGACTTGTGGCTTGGAGGGATTGGCAGTAAATGCAATGCCTGAAATCTCAGAGTTAAACATGCTTTGTATATTAACTGCAGTCCCCTCTAAGTCGTTTAAGCCGTGCGTTTCACGATAAATAATAGCGCGTTCATTATTCCATGAATCAAAAACAGCATCAATGCATTGCTTCAAGGCCTGCCAAGCGGAATCAGGAAAATCGCGCTTGGCCTCTTGCTCATATAACTTAATCAAAGCTAAGGCTGTCTCTCGATTAAAGATCTCACCATCTTCGCTATGCACAACTGCAGTGCGATCCAATAATTCTAAGTCCACCCCCGCAACGGTATGAGCGAATTGTTTAATAAATTGAACATAAACCGACCAAAATTCAGATTGTTCGTCAAACACATCTGCGAGCTCAAGATGCATACCACAATTCAATATAGTATCCATCATACCCGGCATCGAACGTGCCGCGCCACTGCGCACAGAAACTAATAGTGGATTAGCACTAGTTCCAAATGTCTTGCCACACTCCTCTTCAAGCCGCTTGACATAGGCATGAATATTTTCTTCTAAACCCGGTGGCCATTGTTTATCATGTTCATGATAATACTGGCAGCAAGAAATGGGAATAGTAAATCCCGGTGGCACCGGCAAACCAGCTTTGCACATCGCCGCTAAACCAGCGCCCTTCCCACCCAAAACCTGTTTTAAGGAGATATCACCCTCTGCATTAGACGCGCTAAAGAAGTAAATCCTTGCCGGATCATTTATTTTGCTTTCATGCATACCACACCCCGTGTTTCTGTTGCAAAATACACACGTGAATCCACCATCACCATCGGTGTCTGGGGAATACCTGGCCAACTCGCCTTAACTTTTGTCCATAGCTGTGTCTCATCAGTAGATAAATCATAGCGCATTAAGGCGCCTTCTGTTAAATACAGCAGTGCATCATCACTTAATATTGGCGCATGCTCGCCAATTGCTCCCTCAATTCGTTTATGAATTAAACCTGCAAATGCGTCGACGATTATTATTTCATTCGATTCACTTACACAGGCTACATAATCACCGCTATGAACAATTGCGCTACGGACTGCACCGCATTCAAGCAAGACATCATCAGAATGCCCACCCAAACTCAGCCCCATAATCCCCTGATCGCTGGTGAGCCATAAACGATCAGCAGCAAAAGTAGCTCCACCCGTAGCTGAACTTGACAATGCTTTTTCCCATAACGTGATACCTGTTTCGCTATCTAAAACGACGAGTTTTTGTCCAGCGACACAGGCCAGCATATTACCAAAAAGTAACGGCACTCCGCGAATTCCGGCTGCCTGCCACTGCCACATGCAGCGCATTTTTGCGGGATCGGAAATATCTAGCATACTAATGAGCCCGCGCTGATCATGAATAACTAATCTATGGTGACTTATCATAAATAGGCCAGAACCATCGCCCACTGGGTAGCTATCCGCAACGCTACCGTCTTTCATTACTATCGATCGCAGACTCCGATTGCCGTCAGTGGCAAGTCCATCGACGACAAAAGCATGCGATCCAGTCCCTGCTGCAGCCACTGAAACAGGATGCTCGGTTTCGACAAACCACTGCATCTGTGGCTTGGTTCCCTTTTCATTGGTCATCACTTTCACAAAACCATGCGTGTCTTTATCTGAGCGATCGAAATAAAAGGCACCGTCAATAGACATCAGCGCAGTCCGAGATTGTGGAATCACATCACCCTTACCCTCTCCTTCACCCTTATAGGCCCAAGCATAACGACCGCGTGCGGGCAACATCGACCCATCATTCACACCTCCAGATCCTGGGTGACCGCGTTCAGACTGCCATAGGGGCTGGACCGTCTGCAAACCAGGCATACCAACAGACAACAAACCTTGGGTATTGGTCCCCACAAAAACATGGCCACCACTAACACTCGGTGAACTAATCGACATCGGTGAGTTTAAATTAACTTCCCAAACAGCATTAAGACGTTCTTTATCCAATCCAACAAGACGCCCAGACTCCGTAACTACATAAGCCAGCGTTTTCCCAACTGCCGGTGATGTGATAACGGGAGCCTTGGCATTCCACTTCTTCAGCAATTTTCCATCAGTCGATAAACAATACACAAATTGATCACGTGATCCAAAATACAATTTATCTTCGGCGACGGCAATCGATCCTAACACCGTCCGTCCCACGGTATAATTCCATACTTTTTTCTGGGTAGCCAAATCTATGCACCACACTTCACCCACCGGGCGAATGTCTTTGACAATGGCCTGAATTTCCTCCAGGCTTTTTCCTGCCTTAGTCAAACG
>CBDUFM010000065.1:0-8992 GCA_965366325.1 uncultured bacterium | reverse complement strand
CAGGGAGCATAAGCAACAATACTGATAAAAATAGATGCATAGAAACGCCTTTGACAATTAGAATCATTCATGTTTTTGCACAAAACGGTCGTAGTCTGCGGCTGCCATTTCCAATGCAAGTGCCAATAGGTCAGTTAAGATAAATCAAACATAACAAGGTTGTTAATAGCAGCAGATCTTTTATCACATATTTTTAGTACGGATTACACAGGCATAAATCAGACCGTTTATGAATCCCCACCGAAACAAATGACTAGAACATATAACAAGCCCCGTTCGTTACCAAATCTATAGACAGCAGACCCGCAACACTATTATACAGGTTCAGAATTTGAATAAAGCGGAGAAAAATTTGGCGAATACAACTAGACAGCTGTGGACTGCATTATTAGTTAAAACAGCACAACCTATTTTCGAAGCACTGGCCGCTGATCAATTACGTGTGCGGATGCCTGTTGAACAACATCCCCAGGCGAGTGAGCGAGAGCTCTTTACTCATCTCGAGGCCGTTGGGCGCTCCCTTTCTGGAATTGGACCCTGGCTCGAATTAAATACAGTTCAAACAGCTGAAGAACAAAAACAGCAGACCGAACTACGGCAATTTGTTCACACAGGGCTCAAGCATGCCACTGACCCACAAGCACAGGACTTTCTCAATTTCTCGAATGGTGGACAGCCTCTCGTCGATGCCGCATTCTTGGCACAGGGCCTACTCCGCTCCTGGAATAGCGTCTGGCTGAAACTTGAGGCAGATGTTCAATCTCAAGTGATTAGCTGCATGAAGTCTACACGCGTCATTAGACCATGCTTTAACAATTGGCTACTCTTCTCCGCAACAATCGAGGCCTTTTTATGTAAAGCCGGCGCCGACTGGGATCGGATGCGTATTGATTACGCCATTCGCCAACACGAGCAATGGTACCTTGGCGATGGTTATTACGGCGATGGGCCCCAATATCACTGTGATTATTACAATAGCTTTGTTATTCATCCTATGCTCTATGATATTGTCCACGCGTGCGATGAGATCAGCAATGTATTTTCTGAATTTAAGGAAAAGATTATCAAACGCGCACAGCGACATGCAGTCACCCAAGAACGCATGATTAATGCTGACGGCAGCTTCCCCCCTATTGGTCGCTCCCTTGCATACCGCTTTGGTATTTTCCAAAACCTCGCACTTATGATCCTGCACAAAAAAATGACCGATGCCTCGTCGCCAGCAGGATTGCGTTGTGCAATGACTGCCGCCATGACAAAATTAATGCTCGCTGAGGGAACCTTTGATAAAAATGGCTGGCTACAGATTGGTTTTTGTGGTCATCAGCCCATGCTTGGTGAAACTTATATCTCTACAGGCAGCTTATATCTTACCCTCTGTGGCTTCTTGCCACTTGGCCTGCCTGCATCGCATCCATTTTGGGCTGACCCTGATTGCTCATGGACTGCAGCTGATATCTGGAATGGTAAAGATATGCTCGTCGACCATGCCCTCCATGATTAACGCCAAACGCTGATTGCTTATTTCGCAAATAATTCTTTGTCGATATCGCGGAATGCTTTAAATTCTAAAGCGTTTCCTGACGGGTCGGAAAAAAACATGGTCCCCTGTTCGCCGACCTGACCCTCAAAACGTACGTACGGTTCAACGATAAATGATTCAACAAAGCCTTGCGCCTTTTCAACCAAGGCATGCCAGTCATCGAAATTCAGCACCACGCCAAAATGCGGTACCGGTACACCATGGCCATCAACATCATTATGAGCGCGCGGGTCCTGAGCAGAATTAAGACGTTCGTCTAAGTGGACCACAAACTGATGGCCAAACATGTTAAAGTCTATCCACGTTGCTGCGCTGCGCCCTTCAGGCAAGCCAAGCTTCACGCCATAAAACTCACGCGCTTCATCAATATCGCGGACTGGCACAGCTACATGGAATGGCGTTAAGGTCATGCGGGGCTCCCTATTAAAAACGCACAAATATGTAATCTCAATGCGTAGCAATTGCCAGCCTTAATTACCAGAAACGCACACGCAATACAGCCGCAATAAGGGCTCAGCCTGTATATCTTATAACGCTCGGCCATTTACCCAACAATCTATCCAGTGCAGCCTTACTTAGTTTGAGAGCAGAATGCACAAGACCCCTGCCAAGACACCTGCCAATGCGAGGCCCTTTTGGCGCGGGTTATGTTCCTTGAATAAATAAGCGCCAAGTACAAACGAGATGACAACACTACTGCGCCGCAAAGCCGATAGAATTATGATCAATGCATCGGGATCAGTAATCGCGCGAAAATACAAAAAGTCCGCAAAGACGAGCAAGGCACCAATACAAGGAATCGACCAACGCCAGGTAAAGCCCTGCTGCTGTCGCCGTGGCCACCACCATACCGCTGTCAACACAAGCATTATCAACGCAAGATAAAGTGAAAACCAAAACTGTAAGGTAAATGGGTGCATGCCAATATTTACGATTAAATACTTATCGTATAGTGTCGAAATAGTACCAATCATAGTCGCTAAAAAAATGCACCAAACCCATTTGTTACTTTTAAAATGTATGCCCTCTTTGCTCCCCAAGAGTGAAAACGCAAAATAGGAAATTAATATAATGATCAAGCCAATCCATTGTAGCAGGTCTGGACGTTCACCAAAGATAATTAAAGCCCCGATCAAAGTCCACACCGGTCCTGAAGCTCGGATCGGTGCCACAATCGATAAAGGCAAATACTTTAACGCACAGTAGGCAAAGACCCATGAGGTGTTAACAATCATCGCCTTCAAAAAACAATGCGCATGTTCAGTGAATGTCAGCACCTGCCACTGCATCTGCATGGCCGCAGCAGCCTCTGGTGAAAAGTGCACCCATGCCAAAATCGGTAATAAAGTCAAAAATCCAGCAATGTTTGCTAAAGTGATAACCGCTAAGACCGCATTATCACGTAGGGCTACCTTTTTTGCGACGTCATAAACGCCGAGACCAAAAGCCGAAACAATACCAAGAAGAACCCACATATATTAGGCTATCACATTAACCATTGCGGCTTTCGAGATCCTGCCAACGCGCATACAGCGCATCATTCTTCTCTTGCTGCTCAAGAATTTCCTTGCTGATTCGCTCAAACATCTTGGCATCACGACCAGCTTCATCTGCATGCAAGGAGGCTTGTAGAGCTTCCAATTTTGCCTCAGCCTTCTCAATCTTAGATTCCATACCGCGCAATTCTTTTTGCTCATTCCACGATAAGCTTGATTTCTTAGCCGCAGGCTTTGCCTCTGTCAGCGCAGGCTCTACATAGTCAACTTCGTCACTAGCCACGACGTTACTGCTGGACTTCGTATTTTTTTGTCGCTGCTGGTCTTCCCATTGCCGGTAGGAACCAACGCGCACTGGCTGCTCGCCAATATTCAAAGCTAAGAAATGTGTTGCCACGTTTTCCATGAGGTAACGGTCGTGCGTTACCAAGATGATGGCGCCATTAAATTCAATTAAACTTTGCTCCAACAATTCGATTGCAGGAATATCCAAATCATTGGTTGGCTCATCTAGAATCAGGACATCTGCCTCACGAAGCATCATACCGCTAAGCAGGATACGCGCTTGTTCACCACCAGAAAACGAACCAATAAGCTGATCCAACTGGTCTGGCCGGAACAAAAACATTTGCAACCAAGCGTTAATGTGTAAATCACGCCCTTGATAGGCAACCCGATCTCCACCCTCAGGACACATAACACTACGCAGTGTCGCCTTCATATTTAGCTGTGAACGATCTTGACTAAAACGCACAATGCGCAATTCATGCGCACGCTTCACTGTTCCTGATTTTTGCTCAACATCTCCGGCAAGTATATTTAACAAACTTGTTTTCCCGCAGCCATTACGCCCAAGAATGACCATGCGATTTCCAGCACTCAAATGGAGGTCTAAATCATGAAATACATGCAGATCGCCAAATTGCTGTTTTAGCGCAGTAGCGACAATTAAATCCTGACTCTTGCGACCACTACCCTGAAAACTCACATCGCCGATGCTACGCTGAACATTACGTGCCGACACGGCTTTAAGATCGGACTCGAGTTCTCCGGCTCGTTTAATCCGTGAAACAGATTTCGTACCACGCGCCTTTGGGCGACGCGCCAACCACTCTTGCTCACGTCTGTTTTGATTCGCCAGACTACTCTGTTCCTGCAACTGAGCCGCCGCATAAGCATCGCGTCCGACTAAATACGCATCATAATTACCAGCCACATCCAAAAACCCATTACGGTAGCAATTATTGACATCAATAATCCGCGTTGCCATTTCATTCAGGAAATAGCGATCATGACTGATTAAAACAATTGTTCCGCGAAATTGCTGTAACTGTTCCTGCAACCACAATACCGCCGCAAGATCCAAGTGGTTCGTCGGCTCATCCACCAACCAGCAATCTGGCTCATGCATGAGGCCGCTGATCAGGTGCACGCGCTTTTGCCAGCCACCAGATAGTGAGCCAAGCTTCACATCCGGATCAATCTCTAAAGAACGCAGATAGCGATCAATACGGCTGTCACGTTCATAATCTTCGAGATCAATTTCCCAAGCAGACTGAAGCGTGTCATAAACAGACAAGGAGCCATCGAAGGGCACCTGCTGTGCGGTATATAGCATAAAGGCATCACGCTGGCGCCGCAGCTCACCAGCATCAGGACTCTCAAGATTCGCCATCATCTTAAGCAAGGTAGATTTACCGGCCCCGTTTGGACCAATCAAACCCAAGCGGTCACCCGCCTGCACATTAAAGGTCACATCCTGCAGCAAAGGCTCTGCAGAAAAAGACTTACTGACGGACTCTAGTTGAATAATCGCTGCCATAGGGTGAATAGGTTTCACATTTCAGCGCTAACACAAGCCCCACCGGACTCAATACATAGAAGGACAGGCGTCAAACGAGCTAGGCATGTGGTAGCTGCTCAGGCAAGATAAGCCCACCCATGTCATTCCAGCGTCCACCAGCCTTTACATGTGCCACAACAGCTCGCTGCAACGATGACTTCTGCTCTGCGGTCTCAATATCGATCTGTTCTTTTGGTTGAGCCCAAACGCGCATAAAAAACGCATCGTCCTTGGTATGAGGCTGAGCAAACAACTGCCACAACGCCAAGAATTGGACAATGTTAGAGCTCGGCTTTAAATACGTTTTAAAATGTGGATTTAATAACCACGATGAACAATAAAAAGCCAATGGCTTAAGATCAGGAAAATGCTTATGGTAAAATGGCATGGCCTCAGCAAAAGATGCCAGGCATGCTTCGCGCGTCATGGGACCATCCGCGGCAATATGCACACTGAGAACCGTAGCCCCCTTTTCTAGCACAAGCTCATAATCATCGACACAAAAACGCTGCGGCTCTGCGACAGCCAAACCAGTCTCGGTATCGAAAACAGTGGCGCGTAGGAAATGACCATCTGCTGTTGTTTCATGTTCAACGCAGGTATCAGGCAGGTAAATACCACAGCTATTCGAGGAGCCAAATAATCCATCTTCACACAGTCGCTGGCCAGCATGACAACTGATCAAAACCTCGCCGCTTTGACGATGACGATAAACGCTAATCTCATCCTTTAAATGCACGTGCTCAAACTGTAGGCGGCCTAATTTAAATAACGATAAGGTAAAATGGTTTTTCAACCAATCCATTTGTGCAAAGCCAAAGGCACCCGTCTTTTGTTGGTAATCATCAATCCAAATCGCAAGGTCAGCTAAGGTCTCGCGACAAACAGCTTCATCAATACCCAAGGCACGGTAGCGCTGTCGTATCGCATCCACTAACTGCAGACACAATAACACATTTATTAATGGTGGCACAGCAGCATCAGTTTGCTCACTACGATGCTCAGCTGCAGCCACTGGAAATACATACAATGCTGATTTGGGCTTTTGTTTCTGGAATGAATAGACCATATGTTGGAGCAAGCGGCAATGTGCCTTACGCGTTGCTAGCTCCTGTGCCTGATCAAGGCATGCCGCCAACACAGCATCAGAGAGACCGAGAAATGCTGCCTGCTCTTGGATATAGGCCTCTTCAAACAATAAAGGAAGATCAGCCGAGGCAGCCCAGTCTTGGCAAAATGCATCCGAAGCGGGCGCAAGATTAAGTGCAGCAAAGCACGCATGTGCCGTGCTCAGGTCATGTGATTTAGTTGGCTCTGTCATTGTCGCCAGACAATAACGTGCTCCGCCTCAATGTGTAGTGGTATCCGTTCGCCAGCCTTTACCGCCACCTGCTTAGACCATAAAAAATGCACTGGTGCACCATGAATATCTGCCGCAATAATTAAATCAGGTCCACTTAATTCGCAGAGGCGTATAACGCCGATGAGCGATGATTCCTGCACGGACGGCTTAATATGCTCAGGGCGAATACCTAATTGAGCATGAACGCCATCCGCATCCTGACATGGTATCCATGCTTGACCGTCCGCGGAACACCAAAACCCAGCGCACGCCTCAACTGCAATGATATTTATTGATGGTTGCCCTAATTGACGAGCCACTGCCGGTGATTGAGGATTGTTATAAATTTCCTGAGCTGTTCCCACCTGCAAGACACGGCCTTGATCTAAAACCACGATACGATCAGCCATAGATAAGGCCTCTGCTTGATCATGTGTTACATAAATCATCGGCGTGCCAAGATCACGGCGCAATTTCACAATCTCCAAACGAAGCTCCTCACGCAGCTTCGCATCTAAATTGGTCAGCGGCTCATCCATTAAAAATAAGCGTGGCTTGCGGACGATAGCCCGTCCAATCGCTACACGCTGCATTTCACCACCAGATAAGCGGCTTGCTTTTCGCTCCAGCAAATGCTCCATATGCAGCAGCGCAGCAGCCCAATGAATCAATGCATCACATTCAGCATCAGGAATTTTACGGCCCGGCGATTTAAGTGGGAATAATAAATTTTTGCGCACCGTCCAGTCAGGGTACAAGGAAAAATTCTGGAATACCAAGGCCATATCTCGTTGTGCTGGTGCCTGAGATAATAAATCATGGTCCTGTAAGGTTAATTGTGCTCCAGCATCTGGCTGTTCCAAGCCGGCCAGACAGCGCAAGAGCGTCGTCTTACCCGCACCAGTTGCGCCTAAAACAACCAGTAATTCATCTGCCGCAACTTCAAAACTCACATCATGCAATGCCTGCACATCAGCAAAACGCTTAGACACATGTTCCACGTTTACATAGGCCATCAGAGACGCTGCCCCGCTTGATCATAGACATTGAGATGCTGCTCATCAAAGCGTATGCCATAGCTCTGCCCCGCTTCGACGTGATCCTGAGCTGATAAACGCATACGCAGTTGCTGCCCTCCGATTTCAAGATGTGCATACTGACAATGGCCCATATATTCACACAGTAGCACCCGCGCGCGCAAAGCTGCATCTGCATCTAAATAAATATATTCTGAACGAATACCAAGCTGGAGATCCGCTCCATCATTAATAGCAAGGTTAGCATAGCCATGCATGGCAACTGTAATGTCCTGATCCTTACTAACGAAGCTTGCTGTCGCTGATTGATAGCGACCGTTCAACATATTCATCCCTGGGCTACCAACAAAATGCGCAACAAAAGTCGTACGTGGCCGTTCATAGATTTCTGCTGGAGCCGCGTCTTGGCAAATTTCACCTGCTGACATCACCACAATGCGATCAGCCAAGCTCATAGCCTCTTCTTGATCATGCGTCACGTAAATTGTTGTCACACCGAGTTCCTGTTGTTGTTCGCGAATAAATTCACGCATCAACATGCGTTGATCAGCATCGAGAGTCCCCAAGGGCTCGTCCATCAAAAACAGTTTCGGTCGACGTACTAATGCTCGGCCCAAAGAAATACGCTGTTGATCACCACCTGATAGTTGCCGTGGGTAACGCTTCAATAATGGTCCAATTCCTAAACGTTCGATCACCGGCTTTAAAATGCTATCTTGCTCTGTACGCTTTAATCCCTGTACGTCCAACGGGAAACGTAAATTTTTCTCCACCGTCATGTGTGGGTAGAGAGCATAAAACTGAAAGACCATGCCGATGTCACGCTGTGATGGACGTAGCTTGGTCACATCAGCGCCCTGCATCGCAACGGAACCAGCTGTAGCGATTTCCAAGCCGGCCAACATACGCAAGGTACTGGTCTTACCACAGCCACTTGGACCGAGCAAAACCACAAACTCACCTTCCGCAATGCTAAGATCAATGCCACGCACTGCCTTGGTCCCATCATCATAGGTTTTTTCTAATCCACGTAACGCTAAAAAACTCATCAGCCGCCACCTGCATCTTGTTCACTAGCAGCTCCGACACAATGTGAGCTCACAATTTGTGCGCAGGTCATGATCAAGAGCACAAAAAAACCAATTTCAAATCCCAATGCCCACCACGGCTGCAGCATCAACAGTAAACCCAGTGCCATCCCTAGTAATGCACAGCGATCAATCAAAGTCCACATATTAACCCTTCACCGTACCGAAGGTCACACCACGCAATAAATGCTTGCGCACTAAAATCGTAAAAACCACAATAGGCACCACAAAGAGCAAGGCTCCGGCAGCGACTTCGGGCCATGGAATACCCTCGGTACGCCCCTTCATACCTTCAAAGAAGGTCGGGATGGTCACCGCTGCACCGCGATTGAGGGTCATGGCAAATCCCAACTCATTCCATGATGCGATTAAACAAAAGACCGCAGTGACCGCCATGCCCGTTCGTGCTTGTGGTAATATAATTTTATAAAATGCCTGAAAGCGTGTATAACCATCAATCAAAGCTGCCTCTTCAAAGGCACGTGGAATCTCATCAATAAATCCCTTCATCAACCAAACGGCCAATGATAAATTAAAGGCCGTGTACAAAACCATCAATCCAATATGGGAGTCGGTTAAACCCAACTTGGTATACATGAGAAAAACGGGGGCCACGACAGCTAAAGGTGGCATAAAACGAGTC
>CBDUFM010000064.1:0-9100 GCA_965366325.1 uncultured bacterium | reverse complement strand
GAGTGCGTGTTGGTCAACGAGGCGGATGCCATTGCTGGTTTCGATTAATAAATACATGTCGTTGAGTTGGGTGATTTTGCGAATACCCGGTAAGTCGTCTGCATAAAGTTGTGCTGCTGGGTTTTGCTCAGCATCGTTTGTGTCATCGCGTTGTGCGCTGTCCGTGCTATAGCTGGATCCGGATTCGGAGACGGCGGTGGGGCTATCTGTGTTGCTCGGAGCGTAGGCACTTAATGGTGTCTGTGGGATAAAGCGTTCTTGGATGCTGGGCTCGTCTGGGTCGGCTGCTTTAACTACAGTTCGGTTTACAATGTCGCCGCTGCTACTGTGTTGCTGTGGGCGTTCTGGTGTGGCAGCAGTATGGAGCATGTTAAAGCCGCCACTGTTTTCTTCGAGTACACTACGAATGGCATTGCGCACGACTTTAAATATTTCGCGATCATTGCGGAAGCGGACTTCTGCTTTTGTTGGATGTACGTTTACATCAATTAAGCTTGGGTCGGTATCGATATGCATAAATACCGGTGGATGTAATCGTGGTTCTAAAAAACCACGATAGGCTTCACGAATGGCGGCGATAATTAATTTATCTTTTATAAAGCGACCGTTAAGAAAAATAAATTGACGTTTAGCGCGAGCGGTAGCTTGGCTCGGGTGGCTGGCAAAGCCGGTGACTTGGGTGCTGTCACTGTGTCCCTCGATGGGTAATAATTGTTCACACAGGTTTTTTCCAAAGATAGCACGGATGCGTTGCTCTAGGTGATCGTGCTGTGGTAAATCATGAATGGTTTTGTCGCCAACCTGTAACAAAAACGCGATATGGGGATGACTGATCGCCATGCGCTGCACCATGTCGGTGATATGCCCAGATTCGGAACTTTCAGATTTGAGGAATTTAAGACGTGCCGGTACGTTCCAAAATAAATTACGTACACTGACTTTGGTGCCGGGTGCCATCGAGCAGGCTTGAATGCCGAGGTCTTGATTGCCCATCCGACGTAAGGCAAAACCGCCATCGGCGTCGTGGGTGCGACTGGCAATTTCAAATTCGCTGACGGCAGAAATTGAAGGAAGCGCTTCGCCGCGAAAGCCGAGACTGCTAATCGAAAATAAGTCGTCTGCCGATTTTAGCTTGGACGTTGCATGCCGACTGAGCGCGAGCGCGAGGTCGTCCTTGTGCATGCCGTGGCCGTTGTCGGAAATACTGAGGAGGTGGTGACCGCCGCCTTCGATGCGCACCGTGATGCGATCAGCGCCGGCATCGATGCTGTTTTCAATTAATTCCTTGGCTACTGCAGCGGGACGTTCAATGACTTCACCGGCGGCAATTTTATTAGCGATATCATCGCTGAGCTGTTGAATTGGTGGTGGCGTTGATTTATCGGTCATCGCGGTAACGGATGAGCATAACATGATCGGTTTCACTCATCAAATGATCTTGCTCGTCAACAACTTCACGAGCGAGGGTTTCGAGGCTAATGCCAAGGACGGCGTCATCAGGGATTTCTTTGAGACAGCGATTGGTGAGCGTCTCTAATTGTTCGAGGCTGTTGGCAGCATCTTCGATGAGTGAGATTAATCGTACTTGGATGTGATTCGCCATATCGCCCTACTAGAATTGGCTGCACAAGAAACTCAAGGACTAAAGCGGACCCAAGCGCAGGTCTCCTTGGTGCAGCGTCTACGGCGCGGCTGAATGCCTGCTTTAGGCTGTGGCGCTTGGTGGCACTGCGTCTGGTGGTGTTGGAGCTTGTGGCGGCGTTTGTGAATCGGCGTCGCAGTCGCCATTAGTTTTCAGGCGCAGGTAAAGTGCAAGGGCATAAAGGAAAAAGCCAAAGGTCAGGAGGCACTCTTTGATTTCGGCAATGTTATTCGGTATAGGAATCTGGATACCGACTAGCTCAAGACGTTGCGGTAAGGCGACGAGAAAGGAGAGGATGCCGACGCAGACCAAGGAAAAGGAGGGCCATAACCACCAATATTTTTTTTCGCGTAGACTGTGTAGTCGTTGATGTTTAAATTTTCTATACAGGGGCAGGAGGGCGCCAAATATAAATAAGAGTGAACTCAAAATCGTGCGCGTTTTATTGGCGAAGCCATTGATGTTATGCAAGTTGGTTTCTTGTTGTTTGTTGATAGCGGCTAGCGATTCCGGTGTCGACCAGCCAAAAAAGTGTTGGCCCCAGCTTAATTCTTCACCAGCAGTGAAAAAGCAGCCTAGCGCAAAGATCGTCAGGTAGGCCTTGAATAAGCCTTGGCCTTTGAGGTCACAGTTACGTAGACTGAGTACTATCGGCACGATGGCAGCGAGCGCGAGGAGAACGGTGACGTTCTCGATAATGCCAAATTCACCCTGCATGAAATTATGAAAGTCATGTACATAGGAGAGCCGGTCGAGAATGAAATAGCCAAAATACAGCAAGACGAGGAATAGGGGTGCCCATAGCCACAGCCAACTAGGTATCAGAATTTGCTCATCTTTGGACATAGACAGTAATATTTGTGCGAATTGGGCTGACGCAAGCTCACTGGAATTGTTGCTAGAGACGCTAGCATAGCCGCCCGCTTGGTAAGGAGTATCTAATGATCAGCGCTTCTGAGATAACTGTTTCTTTTGGTGAACGTCCACTGTATGAAAATGTCAGCCTGCGTCTGACGGCCGGTAACTGTTACGGCTTTGTTGGTGCGAATGGCTGTGGTAAGACAACGTTTATCAAGGTCCTTTCGGGCGAGCTCGAGCAGAATGCTGGTACGATTGTTCTCGATCCAGGTATGCGTATGGCCACCTTGAGCCAGAACCAATTTGGCTACGAAGATCAAAAGGTGATGGATGTCGTTCTGCAGGGTTATGCTGAAGTCTGGCAGTTGCAGATTGAGATGGACGAGATGTACGCCAAGGAAGATTTTTCCGATGCGGACGGTGAGAAAGTGGCGGCCTTACAAGAGCGCTTTGATGAATTGGATGGCTATAGTCAAGAGTCGAACGCGGCCACTGTTTTAACTAATCTCGGTGTGAAACCAGATTTACACGACAAGCTCATGTCTGAGATCGATGCCGCCTTAAAGGTGCGTGTTCTGTTGGCGCAGGTCATTTTCTCGCGACCTGATGTATTACTGCTCGACGAGCCGACCAATAACTTGGATATTGAGACCATTGCTTGGTTAGAGAAGTATCTCGGCGATTACGATGGTTGTATTGCGGTGGTGAGCCATGACCGACATTTTTTGAATCGTGTATGCACGCATATTTGTGATGTCGATTTTCAGACGATTCGCACCTTTGTCGGCAACTGGGATGTGTATGCGGCCTATGAGGCCCTTGCGCGTGCTCAGCGCAGCAAAGAAAAGGATCGCGTTGATAAGCAGGTTGAGCGTTTGAAGGGATTTGTGCAGCGCTTTAAGGCAAATGCATCTCGTTCTAAACAGGCTACCAGTCGCATGAAGCAGATCGATAACCTTGGTTCGCAAAAGGTTATTCCATCTTCGCGTGTGGCTCCACGGATTGTATTGAAGCAGGAACGTGAAAGTGGTCAGGACGTGGTGAACACGGAAGACCTGAGCTTTACCTATCCAGATGGGCCTAAAATATGTGAAAAATTGAACTTGCGTTTGGCTAAGGGTGAGCACCTCGCGATTGTTGGGCGTAACGGTATTGGTAAGACCTCACTCATTCGCCTATTGATGGGCGAGCTGGAGGCACAATCGGGCACGGTCGCAATTGGTAGCACGGTCAAAGTCGGTTACTTCCCACAAGACAGTCGCCACTTGTTTCAGGACGATATTGATATTGCTACGTGGCTGCAGCAATTCACCGAAAACCAAGATATTAATAATATGCGCGCCATGCTGGGGCGCATGCTTTTCTCAGGTGATGATGTTAAGAAATCGGTAACGGTGCTTTCTGGTGGAGAGAAAGTCCGCTGTTTGCTGTCTATGTTGATGCTCCAAGAAGCGAACCTGCTGATTCTTGACGAGCCGACCAACCACTTGGATTTGGAATCGATTGAAGCACTACAGGAAGCACTCGAAGAATTTCCTGGCAGCATCATCTTTGTCAGTCATGACCGACAGTTTGTTGACCAGGTGGCCGATCGGGCCTTGGTGCTGACGGATGACGAGGGCATCGTGGATTGGCGCGGTACCTATAGCGAGTACCGCGAATCGAAGGGTCTTGACTAGGGCCAAAGCGTAGGACCAAGCGGTCCGTGCTGTTGTCGGTGCTTTGACTTTCGTGCTTGCTGCTCTGTGTCTGCCCTAGCGCTGTAAATGACGCTATCTTCCTTGCAGAGGACTGAGATCTGGATGCTGGGAAGCTTGCTCAGGGGCGATTTTCCCTAGAGTCTCGGCCCCATTTGAGCAAGAAGAACAGGAAGCTTCGTTATGAAACGTATTATTGCCCTCTCTGTGCTAGGTAGTTCTTACTTAGCAGCCGCTGGTCAGCCAGTGGCCCCCGTTGTCCCAAATTCAACAGTTCCGGAATCAACGACACCTGGTAATGAGGAAGTCGGTGGTTTTGGTGGTTTCCCATTCTTCATGTTGATCCTGATGTTGGTGTTCATGTACTTTGTACTGATTCGCCCGCAGAATAAGGAACAAAAGCGTCGCAAGAGCATGATGGAAGAAATTAAGGTCGGCGTCGACGTGGTAACCATTGGTGGTATCCATGGTGTTGTGGCACGACGCGGCGAGCAAGACATCGATGTGACCGTGGCTAAGGACGTGGTCATGACCTTTAACTTGGGTGCTGTGAACCAAGTGGTCAAAGATGGCGAGCAAGTGGACGGGCGGAAATAATTGATGGGACGCCGACTCGGAACCGTCATTTTTGTTGTTCTACTGGCCTTCTTTCTGCTCTATTTGCAGAATAAAGTCTATGTAGGTGACCAAGAGTTTTTTGCCTATGGTATTGATGGGGACCATATTATACCAGAAAACGGCGACGGTGGTTCGTTCCAGTTAAAAGATATTGCTGGCAACCCGTATATTCCCAAAGAAGCCCAGTTAAAAGAATTTGAATATTTTGTAGACCGCGGACTCGCTGGTCATCCTTTTCCAATTGATAAATCTAGTATTAAGTTGGTTGATGGTTCGGCGACTGATATTGAATTTAAATTTACAGGTGAAGTTTCTAAACGAATTCGTAATCAAATTAAACGCCGCTTATTACAGTTTTCATTTACCGAGAAAAATGCTGAGCGTCCCTTGCTTTACGTGCCACTCGGTATTGATTTACGTGGTGGTGTCGAATTTATCTGCTCGTTGTATGACGACGATCAAAATCGCGTAGACGCTGATCAACAAGTGGTCGATATTTTACGGACGCGTTTAGAATCGCGTGGATTGTCTGAGCCGCAGGTTTCACGTTTGACTAATGGTGACATTCAGGTTGTTATTCCTGGTGGTGGTAAGGCCGAAGCTGCACGCACGCGTAAGGTCTTGGAAACGACTGGTAAATTAGAATTCCGCGAAGTCCTCGATGCCTATGGCGATGAGAGCGATGAAGCGACGTCGAGCACAGAGCCGGGCCGCGTTGTGCATAAAGATAAACGCGGTAAGTGGGCTTATAAACCCGGTGGCGGTGGCCGATTGGTCAGCGGTGAGGTCTTATATCCAATGAAGGCTCCGCGTGGTGAAAACCCCAAGGCCTTTTATCGTTTGGGCCCAGCAAAAATTACTGGTCAAGATGTGAAAGATGGTTTTGTAAGCCAAGATGATAATGGCGGTCCAGCGGTTGGCATCGAATTAAATGCAACTGGTGGTAGTAAAAGTTTTGAGTGGTCACAGGCGATCAAGGATCGCGGTGATGCTGGTCAGGGATCTGGTCGCTTTGCTATCTGTTTAGATGGCGTGGTTTACTCTGCGCCGCGGATTATTGAGCCAACTGGTGCTCGTAGTCGTGTGACTGGTAACTTTACGTCTGAGGAAGTAAACAATCTTGTTTTAGTTTTGGATACGGGTGCCTTAACCGTGACGCCTGAAGTATTGTCCGAACGTGTTATCGGTGCGACGCTTGGTAAGGAGACGATTAGCAAGGGTCTCGGCGCCATGGTTGGTGCGGTGGCGGTTATTCTTGCTTTTATCGTTATGTATTATCAGCGACTCGGTGTCGTGGCGATGGCATCTTTGGCTACCACCTTGGCTTTGGTGTGGACCGCGGTCTCTGTATTTAGCACGACTATGACGCTACCGGGTTTGGCCGGTTTGGTTTTAACCATCGGTATGGCGGTTGATGCGAATATTCTTATCTTTGAACGTATTCGAGAAGAGTTGTCCGATGATATTGATCTGAAGACCTCGCTTGATGCTGGTTATGCACGCGCCTTCCTGACTATTTTTGATGCCAATGTTACTACCTTTTTAACGGCCTTTGTTTTGAGTTGGATTGGTACTGGTGCGATTAAGGGATTCGGTAACACCCTTATGATTGGTATTGTAACCAGTATGTTCGGTGCCATTTATGTCGGCCGCTTAATGACGGATATTCTGTATCGCAATAAGGAATCGGCCAAGGTGGCCGATGCCATGTCGCGATTGCCATTGCCAAAATCGTACATTAGCAAGCGTTTTATGGCTGCGGGATTATCTGCGGCGATTATAGTAATTGGACTCAGTGTCTTTATCAGTGGCGGTTCTAAGCATTTTGCCATTGATTTTACTGGCGGTAATATGGTGCAGGCTACCTTGGAAGAGCCTAAAACGCTTGAGGATATTCAGGCGGCCTTGGCTCAGGCTGCCGCTAGCGATCCAGAAGCATTTGACTTACTGGGTGACGACTTGCAAATTTTGCCGTATTTTAGCGAATTTGCCAAAGATAACAACGCCAGCCGTCAGTATGTGTTTAAGGGTCGTGACGCGAAGGCGATTGTTATTAATCGCGACATGGCTGGCATACAACAGGCACTTTGGGATAAGAATGCCGAACGTGCGGAAATGATTAATGCAGGCTCTGCGTTAACATCGCCAGAGGTCAAGGCAATTGATGTGGAGATTAAGAAACTGCAAGTCGAATTAAAGCCCTTTAAAGAAAAATTGGCAGCGCGTATTGAAGTGTTTAAGGGTGAGCTCGCCAAGGCGCTAGCGGGTATGATTATTGAAGAAAATTCAGAAGTCGTGGCTGCGGGCAAGGAAGGTAATCGACTGCACTTGCGCCTCCACATGTTGGGTGAAGCCAGTTCTCAGCAAGTGGCCCAGATAAGTGATGCACTTAATGGTCGTAATGATCTGGATAAAGTCCAAATAAGTACGGATGGTGAAATACTTTCTATCCACGCTGATTATACGGCTTTAATAAATGCTGACCAGGACCTGAAGGAAAAGGATGTGCAAGAGGCGCTTGCGTCTGATGCGCTGTTAAAGCGTATCTACGATCTAGCGGGCGGTACTGGCGCTCAGGCTGCTCATTTGTCAAATGCATTGTTGCTGCGTAATTTTTATGATCAGTGCGTTGATCGTGCTGCGTCTAGTGGGCTGCAAGTTGCAGCAGCTTATCCAGCGACTGACCACTTTTCTCCTCAGGTTGCTGAGCAAATGAAGAATAAAGCATATCTAGCTTTGGCCTTTAGTTTGTTGGCCATTTTATTCTATATCGCTATGCGCTTTGAATTTCGCTATGGCGTCGGTGCGATTGTTGCCTTGGCCCACGACGTTTTGGCAACCGTGGGCATTCTAGCGGTGCTTGGTGTGCGTATTGATTTGACGGTTATTGCAGCCTTGCTGACCATCGTTGGTTATTCGCTTAATGATACGATTGTTGTATTTGACCGCATTCGCGAAAATATGCAAAAATTTGGAAAGGGCATGCGCGACACGATTGATGGCGCGATTGCTCAGACTATGAGCCGGACCATTTTAACCAGCTCGACAACGATCTTCGTTATCGTTGTATTGCTGATTTTTGGTGGTGAGGGTGTACGTAGCTTTAGTGTGACGATGTTAGTGGGTCTGATTTTGGGTACCTATTCATCGATCTTTGTTGCGTCGCCATCATTGTTACTGTTTAAAGATGCTGTGATTGAAGAAGATGAGACCGATGAGGTTGTTGCTGGCACTTAAGCCAGCTATGAATTAAGCCAGCTATTCTTTACGCATAGCCGCGTTCACATAAAAAGCCTAGCCAATTTTGGCTAGGCTTTTTTGTGCGTCCTAGCGTCGCGTTGCTGTTATTGCTGGAAAGCGTTGGAGCTTTCGAGTAAGTGCTTGAGTATGCCAGGATGCGTGCGCATGAATGCATTGCTATTGGGGATCTCCTGCCAATCAGCGTTGTAGATATTTAAGGAGACATCGCCGTCGCGATAACCGGTGACAAGGTAGTGATGATCAACGTAAACCATTGCCTTTGACCACGAAGCCAGAATGAGGTCTGGGCGCACTTTGTTATCGAGAATCGATTGCCCATTTGTGTAATGTTCGTAGGGGCTGGTGCAGCCCATGTAGGAAAGAATGGTCGCTGGAATATCGTAGTGCGAGGTTGCACGGTTAATCTGTAACGGTTCTTGTCCGGGGAGGTGGAAAACCCCGAGTGTCTGTGTTTGGTAGCGTGAGAAGGTGCTGTTGTGGCCAAAGAAGCCGAGCTCACCGAAGGCTTCACCGTGGTCGCCAATCGCAATAAGGATGGTGTTTTCCATTGTCCCATTGGCTTGTAGGTGTGAGAGGACGCGCTCAATTTGTCGATCAATATAATGTAAGCTGTTTCGATATTTATTAAACATGCTTTGGTCAAAAGTTGTATTATTGGCGAGTGCAATGTAGTTTATTTCTTCATCGTCGACGGCGAAGACGGCGTCTTCTTCTGGGTAGCGATAAGGCTGGTGGGAGGCATCAAAAAAGGCGAAGCCAAACCACGGTTCCTTGCCCTTGCTCAGTTCAATGAGTCCATCAGCGCATAATTGATCGGCAACTAATTTATCCGAGCCAAATTGGTCGTGTATACGGTCGTCAGGAATATTGACAAATGCAGTTTGGCGAAATTCAGGGAAGTTGAGATTGGTTGAACTAAATATCCCAAATTCGTAGCCTTGTTCTTGAAGCACATCGATGAGCACCGGACTTTTGCGATCGGCGAGGATGCTGTGCCAGTAGGTGGCATTCAGGCCATAGAGCC